>CADCGZ010000021.1 GCA_902801025.1 uncultured bacterium
GGGAAATATTATGCTCTCCACCAATCATATGCAAGGAGAATCAATGTCCTTTGAAGAACTAAACGTTCCCAAAAACCATATTTACCTTTTCAAACCACACCGAAAAAATTGGGGAACCTCCAACTGCGATACAGGTCATTATGTGGCGTGAAATTATGCTATACTATCTTGCAAATGGGTAAGCTATTTATAATTGACTTGATGCCTTTTCTATATAAAGGCCATTTCGTGTTTCTTAAGAATCCGCGGATGACGTCGACCGGGATAAACACGTCCGCGCTGTTAGGGCTCGCGTCTGGGCTTCAGTCAATCCTTAAGCGCGAACAGCCGACTCATGCCGTCCTCGCTATGGACCCAGGCGGGCCGACTTTCCGCCACGAGGCGTATCCGCAGTACAAGGCGCAGCGCGAGAAGATGCCCGAGGACCTCGCGACGTCTATTCCCTACGCATTTGAACTCGCCGAAGCGCTCAGGATTCCCGTCGTCCGCGTCGAGGGCTTCGAGGCGGACGATGTCATGGGAACGCTCGCCGTGAAGGGCGCTGCTGCCGGTTTCGACGTCTATATGGCGACGCCCGACAAGGACGCCGCGCAGCTCGTGCAGCCCGGCATACGGCTCTACCGTCCCGCGCACGCCGGCGACTCGGCGGAAATTTACGACGAGCAGAAAGTCTGCGAGCATTGGCATCTCCGCGATCCCAAGCAGATGATCGACTACCTCGCGCTTGCAGGCGACACTTCCGACAACATCCCCGGCATTCGCGGTGTCGGCGAGAAGACGGCGACGGACCTTCTCTCTAAGTTCGGCGACGTTGAGGGAATCATCGCCAACGTCGACAAGATAAAGGGCAAGCTTGCGGAGAAGGTGTATGCTGGGCGCGATGACGCTAAGATGTCGAAGTTCCTCACTACTATTCGCACCGACGTTCCGATAGAGCCCGACTGGGATGCTTATAAGCTTGATGGCATTGATCGCGGCAAACTTGCCGCGGTGTGCGAGAAGTTCGAGCTTCGCCGTCTTGCGAAGGAGCTTTTGGGGGAAACCGCGGCAGATGGATCTGCGACGACGGATAATCGACTCGCTGGTCAGTCGTCTGGTGTCGTTGCTAAGGAAATCTCTACGATTGCAACGGCGCCGCACGACTACCGGCTCGTGACGGATGAGACCGCCGCGCAGGCGCTTCTTGCAGAGCTTATGGTCGCGCCGCGCGTCGCTTTCGACATTGAGACTGCTGCGCGAGAGCCGGGCTTAAGCGCGACTGACGCGAAGACATGCCGTTTGCTTGGACTCTCGTTCTCTACCGCTCCAGGGAAGGCGTGGTACGTCATAGCCGATCTCGTCGATGTGTTCCGCCCGCTTTTTGCTGACAAGTCAAAGATTCTCGTCGCTCACAACGGCAAATACGATCGCACAGTCCTTCATCGCTATGGAATCGGTTTTGCGCCGACGCCACGCGACACGATGCTTGAGCACTACTGCCTCGACGCCGCGGCGCGTCACGGGCTTAAGGAACTTTCTGAGCAGCTGCTCGGCTACCGCATGATTCGTTTCGAGGACGTCGCGGGAGAACCCGAACGCGGCAAGCCAGAGCCGACGCTCGCTGGGAAGGACTTGAATCTAGTCTGTGACTATGCTGCGGAAGACGCTGATTTTACGCTGCGGCTCGACGACATTCTGCGTCCGCAGGTACCTGTCGCGCCGTCGCCGCTTCCGAATGTGCTTTCAGACGTTGAGGAGCCGCTTGTGAAGATCCTCATCGACATGGAGCGCGAGGGCGTGAAGATCGACGTTGAAGCGCTCAAGCTATACGGCCGCGAACTCGACCGTGAGATACTTTCTTTAACGCAGCAGATTCTCTCCTACGCCGATCCAGGTTTCAATCCCGACAGCCCCAAGCAACTTGGCGCGCTTCTCTTCGGGAAGCTTGGTCTCTCTGGCGGCAAGAAGACGGCGAGCGGACAGTTCTCGACTGACGAAAAGACGCTCTCGAAGCTTGTCGGCGAGCATCCGATAATCCCGCTAATCCTCGAATACCGCGCGTGTTCTAAACTCAAGTCGACATACGTCGACAAACTGCCGACGCTCATCGACGAGAATGGACGCGTCCATACGACATACGCGCAGTCGTTTACCGAGACGGGGCGCCTAAGCTCGTCCGACCCGAATCTCCAGAACATCCCGATCCGCACCGAGCGCGGCAAGCTCATCAGAAAGGCGTTCGTCGCGCGAGACGAAAAGCACGTGCTCATCTCGGCCGACTACTCGCAGATCGAGTTGCGGCTTATGGCCGCGATGTCGGGCGACGAGGCGATGCTTGCGGCGTTCAGGAACGGCGAGGACATTCACCGCGACACGGCGAGCCGCGTCTACGACGTGATGCCGGCTTTCGTCACGCCGGAACAGCGCTCGAAGTGCAAGATGGTGAACTTTGGCATCATCTACGGCATCTCCGCGTTCGGGCTCTCGCAACGTCTTAAAGTGCCGCGCAAGGAGGCGGCGGACTTAATCGAGACCTACTTTAAGCTCTATCCGAAGGTGAAGGTCTACATGGAATCCGCGATCGCCAAAGCACGCGAGAAGGGGTATGCAGAGACGATCCTCGGTCGCCGCAGAACACTCCGCGACATAAACTCGCGGAATGCGACGGCGCGTCAGGCCGCGGAGCGCGACGCGATAAACACGCCAATCCAGGGGTCGGCCGCCGATCTAATCAAGGTCGCCATGGTGAAGGTCGATAGAGCACTCAAGGCGGAGAACCTTCGCGCGAAGATGGTCCTGCAGATACATGACGAACTTGTCTTCGACGTGCCCTTGGGCGAGGTGGAGAAGGTCAAGGAAATCGTGACGCGCGAGATGACGACGGCGCTCGACTTTGGCGTTCCCCTAGACGTTGGCATAGGCGTCGGTAGCAACTGGCTTGATGCACACTGACGGGAAAAATGATACAATTTCAATGGAGGGTACAGAAATGAAGAACTACCTGGCAATAGATATTGGAGCGAGTTCTGGGCGTCATATTATCGGGCGCGTTGTTGACGGAAAGATCACCCTTGAGGAAGTCTACCGCTTCGTGAACTCGCAGGTCCGCAAAAACGGCCACGACTGCTGGGATATCGAGAAGCTCGTCGCGTCCGTGAAGGCCGGCATAGACGAGGCGATGAAGAAGGGGCCCATCGAGTCGATCGGCATAGACACATGGGGTGTCGATTTTGTGCTCCTCGACGAGAAGGGCGAGCTTTGCAGCGACTCTGTCGCCTACCGCGATGCGCGCACGACCGGCGCTGACACGGAAATCGAGTCTCAGGTAATGTCCTTCGAGGAGCTTTATTCGCGCTGCGGTATCCAGAAGGCACCGTTCAACACTATTTACCAGCTTTGGGCTTTGAAGAAGGAACATCCCGAGCAGCTTGAGAAGGCGGCGAGCTTCCTCACCGTTCCAGAATATCTGAACTACCGCCTCACGGGGAACATAGTCCACGAATACACCGACTCGTCGACGACTTCGCTTCTCGACGCGGCGAAGAAGAACTGGGATTTTGACCTCATCGAAAAGCTCGGCCTTCCGAAGCGTATTTTCGGAAAGCTTGAGATGCCCGGTGCGACCGTCGGCGAATACAAGGGCATCAAGGTCGTGCTTCCCGCGATGCACGATACAGGTTCTGCTTACCTCGCCGTTCCCGCGCGTGACGACAGGGCGGTATACCTTTCCTCCGGCACCTGGTCGCTTCTCGGCGTAGAGAACGAGAAGCCGATTACCACGAAGGCGTCGTGCGCGGCGAACTTCACGAACGAAGGCGGCGCATGGGGTCGCTACCGCTACCTCAAGAACATCATGGGTCTTTGGATGATCCAGTCGATCCGCCGCGAACTCAACGGCGTAGAGTACGTCGAGGGCAAGGGCGGCGACGCGACTAAGGAGGCGCTTGCGACGCTCAAGGACTACGAGAAGGGGCGCGAGTATTCCTTTTCCGACCTTTCGATGATCGCCCGCGGGCAGAAATACAACACGACTGTCGACGTTAACGACTCGCGCTTCCTCAACCCGGCGTCGATGATCGGCGAAGTCGCAAAGGCGGCGTCCGAGTCAGGCAAGCCGCCGACGACCGTCGGCGAGCTCATGCAGTGCGTCTACCTCTCGCTCGCCGAGTGCTACGCGAACGCGATACGCAATCTTTCCGAGATCACGGGCAAGGTCTACACCTCTATCAACATTGTCGGCGGCGGCTCGCAGGACAAGTACCTGAACGCGCTTACCGCCGAGGCGACGGGGCTTGAGGTCTTTACGGGCCCAATAGAAGGAACGGCCATCGGCAACCTCATCGTCCAGATGATCGTCGGCGGGGAATTCGCCGACCTCGCCGCCGCCCGCGCCGCCATAGTGCGATAATTGCGTGATTGCGTTTTGCGCGAGGAAATGAGATAATATCCTCCATGAAACGCATGCTATTCTCTTTTTTCGCGTCGGCCTTGTCCGTCGCGGCTTTTGCCGACGATCTTGATCTCGCCGGGACTTGGAAACTCGTCAAGGCAGACGACGCAAAGGTCTCCTGCCCTATTGCCGTTCCTGGCGGCGTCCATACGGCGCTCCTGAAGGCGGGCCTTATGAAGGACGCGTTCTGGGGGCAGAACGAGAAGGACATGCAGTGGGTCGGCAAGTCCGACTGGAACATCTCTCGCGAGTTCGAGGTTTCAAAGGAATTCCTTGCGAAGAAGGAGATAGTCCTCCGCCTCGAAGACTGCGACTGCTTCTGCACGGTTTTCGTGAACGGACAGAAGGTCGGCGAAACGACTGACCGCTTCCAGCGCTACACCTTTGACGTGAAGCCGTTCCTGAAGGAAGGCAAGAACACGGTCGAAGGCAAATTCAGGAGCCCCGAGAACGAGGCCGACAAGCGCCGTGCCGCGAAAGGCCGCGAGTTCCCGATGTCCAATATAATGTGGGCGAAGAACCAGGCGTTTGTACGCAAGGCGGCGTGCCACGCCGGTTGGGACTGGGGTCCCGCCGTGCAGGTCACCGGTTTCTGCGGAACGACCAAACTGATCGCGACGGACGGTCCGCGCGTCGAATACGTCTATTCTACCCAGGACTTCAACGACAGCTTCACGCACTGTACGCTCACGGTTACGGCAGAGCTCTCCGACGGCTCGAAGGTCGAGAAGAAGTTCGAGATAGACAACCCGCCGCTCTGGTGGCCGAATGGTGCTGGCGAGCAGAAGTTCTACACGGCTGAGTTCGATGTGAACGGCGAGAAGATCGTCAAGAAGATCGGCCTCAGGAAAGTCGAGGTGCTGAACGAGAAGACAGTGACGAACGGCAAGGAGGAGCTTTCGCTCGTCTTCCGCGTCAACGGCAGGCGGATTTTCATGAAGGGCGCGAACTGGATTCCCTGCTCCGCGTACGAAAACGAGCAGACGCCGGCCCGCTACCGCGATCTTCTTGAGAGCGCAAAGGCCGCGAACATGAACATGATCCGCCTCTGGGGCGGCGGCCAGTACGAAAAGGACGTTTTCTACGACACGTGCGACGAGCTTGGAATCATGATCTGGCACGACATGATGTGCTCTTGCGCTGTGTACCCCGGCGACGATGCTTTCCTCGGCGAGATCAAGGCCGAGCTCGAGCACCAGCTAAGGCGCCTTCGCGACCACGCATGCATTGCCATGTGGTGCGGCGACAACGAATGTCTTGGCGCGATCAAGTGGTACGAAGTTTCGCGCAAGGATCCCGACTTCTACCGCGGCGAGTGGATCAAGCGCTCGAAGATGCAGGGCGAGCTCGTAGAGAAGTACGACCCCGCACGCACCTACTGGCCGTCGTCGCCTTGCTGCGGCCCTGGCGACTTTGGTGATGGCTGGAAGGAGGACTCTAAGGGCGACATGCACAACTGGGACGTCTGGCATGAGAACCAGCCGTTTGCTAAGTACTACGAGTACCACCCGCGCTTCTGCTCGGAGTTCGGCTTCCAGTCCTTCCCGTCGATGGAGATTGCCGAGACTTTCGCCACCAAGGAGCAGATCCTCTTACGTGGCCCTGACTTCGAGTGGCACCAGAAGAACCCGGGCGGCAACGAGCGTATACGTAAGACTTTCGCTCGCTACTTCCCTGAGCCGAAGGATGTTCCGTCTGAGCTTCTCCTTTCTCAGTTCCAGCAGGCGATGGCGATCCAGACCGCCGTCGACGCCTGGCGCTCTGAGCAGCCGCGCTGCATGGGCACGCTCTTCTGGCAGATCAACGACAACTGGCCCGTCGCGTCGTGGAGCTCGATCGAGTACGGCGGCAAGTGGAAGCCGCTCCAGTACCTCGCGAAGCGTTTCTTCGAGCCGGTGCACGTGACTCTCTCGCCAGACGGCATGGTCAAGGTCATCAACGACACCGACAAGCGCGTCGAAGGCAAGGTCGTTGCGGTGTTCCACGGTTTTGACGGCAAGAACGAAGAAGTCGTAGTCGGCAACGACAAGGCAAAGCAGGTTGGCATCGCTGTTGGCGCGAACTACGCCGCGGCGGTCGGCAAGATTACGCCTCGCGACGACGCTGTTCTCGAACTTCGGTTTGGCGATTCCGTAAACTTCCCCGTTCGCGCGAACTACAAGGGCGACTTGCCGAAGGCGAATGTCAAGGCCGAGATCGACGGCTTCACCGTCACCCTGACGACGGACAAGCCGGCGTTCTGGGTGTGGATGAATGTGAAGGGTGTCCGCGGTGAATTTGACGACAACGCCGTCACGCTCGTTCCTGGGAAGCCCCGCACGTTCACTTTCAAGCCCAAGGACGCAGTCACGCCTGAGCTCTTCAAGAAGTCGTTCAGCGTTACTCATCTCGCAGAACTCGGTAAATGACCATCCTCGCCTCCATAAGTACTATCTATCTTTCGAGCGCCTTGACGGCAGGCGGCGCCGATTTCGTTTGCTCGGAATCGCTTGCGGTCAACGAGGACGAAAAAAGCGGCGTCATCAATTTCGTGACGGACTGGCCGGCCGACGTGCACTGGTTTGGTGCATACTTGCGGAAAGGCGACGACCGCTACTCGATCCATCCAGAACCCTTCGTGGCTGGTGGCTACTTTGAGCCGGGGAAACCGGATCAAGACGGAAGGAGCAACTTTACTTTCGTCGTGAAGCCCGGTTTCGTCGACGACAGCATGAGCCAGATTCGGTTCCGTGCTCGCCATGCGAAAAACCCGACGCCGCCAGATGCCGCCGCAGTCGCCGCGCTTGGGAAGAAGGCGCATCCCCGCCTCATCCTAAAGCCGGGCGACGACGTGTTTGCGAGAATCAAGCAGGCGACGGCGACGAACGAACTTCTCGCCGCTGCCGTCAAGCACATGAAGCAATACGCCGACATGACGCTTGCCGCCAAGCCGGATCCATATAAGCTCGACGGACGCCGTCTCTGGTCGCAGCCCTGCACAGCGCGTACCTTCTCGCTTGCGCAGATGTGGAAGATGACAGGCGACCGCCGCTATCTGGACCGCCTTGAGACGGAACTGCGCGCCATAGCCGCGTATCCAGACTGGAATCCGCCGCACTTTATCGACACCGCGCTTTTCGCGTTCGACTTCGCGATTGCCTACGACTGGCTTTACGACGACTGGTCGCCCGAGATGCGCGATGTTCTCGCCAAGGCGCTCATTGAAAAGGCCCTGCGAGCAGCAGAGCCGGATGCGTTCTGGATTCACAACGGCAACAACTGGAGCCAAGCCTGCCTTTGCGGCATGCTCGCCGCCGCCGTGGCGATTGCCGAGCGCGAGCCGGAGCTTGCCCGCGTGCATATCGACAACGCCGTGAGCTTTCTGCACGAGCCAGTAGAGGCGTATGCGCCGTGCGGTGCGTTTCCGGAAGGCGTTGGCTACTGGATCTTTGCGACTACATACCAGATTTTTGCCATCGAATCGCTGCGCTCCGCTTTTGGAACGGATTTCGGGCTCATGGACGAGCCGGGCTTTCGTGCGACCGCGATCTTTCCGGACATGATGACAGGCCCGTCGGGTCTTCTCTTCAACCATTCCGATTCTGGCAAGGTTCGCTCGAAAAGCGCGCCGCTCTGGTGGTTCGCCCGCGAGCTCGGCCGTCCCGATGTCACGACTGTCGAGCGCAAGATCGCCCTTGCTTCATACGCCGCTGTGCCTGGCGAGACCGCAGGGCACCGATGCGACAACTGCTTCTTGCCGCTTATATGGATGGTCGACGTGCCAAAAGCCGAGAAGAACAGATTGCCGCTGTCGTGGTGGTCGGGCAGTACCGTTCCAGTTGCAATGCATACTTCGACGCGCGATGACCCTGACGCAATATGGGTCGCCATGAAGGGCGGAACAGCCCAGGCGAGCCACGCGCATGCAGACCAGAGTTCGTTTGTCCTTGACGCTCTCGGCGTTCGCTGGGCCGAAGATATCGGCGGAGAGTCGTACGGCGTAGGCGAAGCCGAGCATGGAATGAAATTCTGGGACTCCGACAACGATTCGCCTCGCTGGAAATACTTCCGCCTCGGCCTTGAAGGGCACAATGTCGTCACGATCGAAGGCGAGAAGCCAAATATCGGTGGTTTCGCCACGATCTCGTTTAGGCGCACTGGCCCCGCCCGTGCAGGCAAGGAGATTGCCTGCGACTTGTCATCCATCCATCCTGCTGCGAAGTCGGCGAAACGGATTGGAAGTCTCGCGGACGGCGGGAAGATCTATGCGATTCACGATGCGTTCAGCGGTCTCAAGCCCGGCACAGTGCTTGTCTGGCGCATGAACACCTACGCGAAGCCGACGATAGACGGCAAGGTCGTCATTCTCGAACGCGACGGACGCAAGCTGCGCCTCGAGGCCTCGCAAGGCGAATGGTCCATTTTCGTTCCACCTCTTCCCGCCGCCACTCCCGATCCAAATGTCGTTCAGCTGCAGTTGCGCGTAGTAGCGGAATCGGCAGACGCCGCGTGGTCGGTAACGTTTACCCCTGTCGGAAAGGTCACCTCCAAATGATAATCATACTGAAGAAAGAGGCCGCAGAGAGCCAGGTCAACGGGCTTCTCGCGCTGCTCCAGTCGAAGAACATCCAGCCGCACGTCTCTCGTGGCTCGCTGCAGACGATAGTTGGCTGCGTCGGCGATGTAAGCCATCTCGATCCGGGGATTCTCGAGGCGCTCGACGGCGTCGAGTCGGTCCAGCGCATTCAGGAGCCGTTCAAGGCCGCAAACCGCAAGTTCCATCCCGAGGACACCATCATCGACTGTGCCGGCGTGAAAGTCGGCGGCGGGAATTTCTCCGTTATCGCGGGACCGTGCAGCGTCGAATCCGAGGAACAGATCGTCGGCATCGCAAAGGCCGTGAAGGCATCTGGCGCGACAATGCTACGCGGCGGCGCGTTCAAGCCGCGCACCTCCCCGTACGCGTTCCAGGGCCTAGGCAAGGCCGGGCTCGACATGCTCCTCACTGCGAAGCGCGAGACGGGGCTTCCGATCGTCACCGAGCTTATGGACTTCAAGGACATCGACCTCTTCAACGACGTCGACGTGATCCAGATTGGCGCGAGGAACATGCAGAACTTCAATCTCCTTAAGGAAGTTGGTTCCTACACGAAGAAGCCAGTTCTTTTGAAGCGTGGCATGTCCGCGACGTTGCAGGAACTTCTTATGAGCGCCGAGTACGTCATGGCGAGCGGCAACGAGAATGTCATTCTCTGCGAGCGCGGCATCCGCACGTTCGAGACGGCGATGCGCAACACGCTCGACCTCACGATCGTCCCATATCTCAGGCGTCGCACGCACCTGCCGATCGTCGTCGACCCGTCTCATGCGACTGGCCACGCCTATCTCGTGGAGCCGGCCTCGGTCGCCGCGACCGCCATCGGCGCGGACGGCCTCATCATAGAGGTGCACAACGACCCGCCTCACGCGAAGTGCGACGGCGCACAGAGCCAGACGCCAGAGATGTTCGAGTCGACGATGAAAAAAATACGCGCAATCCGCAGTGTGTCGTAAAATTTGATACAATATATGTTCATCTCTCAGCTTTAAAACCTTATGGGCATCAAAATATTAGGAACGGGCAGCTACTTGCCGCCGAAGGTCGTCTCCAACGATGACATCGCGGCAGCTCTCGACACTTCCGACGAGTGGATATACTCGCACACGGGCATCCACGCGCGCCATGTCGCCGAGGAAGGCGAGACGACTTCGACGATGGCCGCCAAGGCCGCCAAGGCCGCGCTCGAGATGGCGGGCGTCGCACCTGAGGAAATCGGTCTCATCGTCCTCGCGACATCGACGCCGGACTACGCGCCATTTCCCTCGACTGCCTGCATCGTGCAGGACATGCTTGGCTGCGTGAATGCAGGCGCGTTCGACCTTCAAGCTGCATGCGCCGGATTCATCTACGCGCTTGAACAGGCGCGCGGTTTTGTAAACTTCTATCCTGACAAGAAGGCGCTCGTCATAGGCGCGGAATGCCTGACGCGCATTCTCGACTGGTCCGACCGCTCGTCCTGCATCCTTTTCGGTGACGGTGCGGGCGCGGTTGTTCTCGGCAACGACGAGGCGCCTGGCGTCGCGTCCACAAAGACAGTGGCGCATACGATTCTCGGTGCGGATGGCAAGGGGCAGGACTTCATCAAGCGCACAGGCGGCACGCGCGAGGCGCTGCCGCTTGATCCCAAGACCGGGATTCCGCTTAAGCCGGAGCCGATGCTTTCGCAGCTGACGCTTCAGGGCCACGATGTCTTCGCTTTTGCAGTCCGCAAGCTCTCAAAGGTCGTCGGCGATCTCTGCGAGCGGCTTGGCACGACGCCTGGAGACCTCGACCGCGTCTTCGCGCACCAGGCGAACGGGCGCATCATCGAGGCGACGGCCAGGCGAATGAAACTGCCGCTTGACAAGTTCTGGCTCAACCTCGAGACTACGGCGAATACTTCCGCCGCGTCCGTGCCGATTTCGCTTGATCAGGCCGTTCGCGCTGGCGAGCTCAAGGACGGGATGAAGATCGTGATGGTTGGCTTTGGCGCAGGGCTCACCTTTGCTGGCACATACTGCGTGTGGCCTGAGCTGTAAGATTTAAAAGGGGATACGACATGAAGAAAGTGATGATTACTGGTATTGGCATGCTGACCGCCGTTGGAAACGGCCGTGAGGCATCGTGGGGGAGCATCAAGGCCGGCAAGCCCGGCATTGGCAAGATCACCAAGTTCGACGCGTCCCGCTGCACCTGCCAGGTCGCGGCCGAAGTCAAGGGCTTTGAGGACTGGGCGATTGGCGGCGGCCTTCTCGACAAGCGCGAGGCGCGTCACATGGCTCTCTTTTCGCAATATGCAGTTGCGACTGCCAACGAGGCATGGGCCGACGCCGGCTTCACTGCGGAAAACAAGCCCGACATGGATCGCGTCGCGACGATCCTCGGCGTGGGCATCGGCGGTCTCGAGGTCACCGGCGAGTCCTTCAAGACACTTTTCGAGAAGGGCCCCGAACGTCTTTCTCCGCTTGCGATTCCAGAGCTCATCGCAAACGAGGGCGCCGGCAACATCGCAATCGCACTCGGCGCGAAAGGTCCGTGCCAGGTCGTCACGACTGCATGTGCTTCCTCTACCGACGCGCTTGGCTTCGCGATGGACTTGATTCGTGCAGGCCGCGCAGACATTGTCGTGGCTGGCGGCAGCGAGGCCGTCATCATGGAGTTCACTGTCGGCGGCTTCATGAAGGAGAAGGCGCTTTCCACCCACTTCAACGATACGCCCGAGAAGGCCTGCCGTCCGTTCAACCAGGACCGCGACGGCTTTGTCATGGGCGAAGGCGCGGCGATACTGATACTCGAGTCGGAGGAACACGCGAAGGCGCGTGGCGCGAAGGTCTATGCCGAGCTCGCCGGCTACGGCGCGACTTGCGACTCCTACCATATCACGGCGCCCGATCCTTCCGCCGATGGCGCGGTCAAGGCGATTGAGATCGCACTCAAGGACGCGGGCGTTGCGGACAAGTCCACCGTCGGCTACATCAACGCCCACGGCACTTCCACCCATCTCAACGACCAGATGGAGACAAACGCGTTCAAGCGCGTCTTCGGCGTCGAGCAGGCGAAGACGATAAATATCTCTTCCACCAAGCCATGCCACGGCCACTGCCTTGGCGCGACTGGCGCCATCGAGGCGGCTGTCACGGCTCTCGCGATCAAGGAAGGGTTCGTCCCGCCGACGATCAACTACGAAAAGCCAGATCTCGAAGTCGACGTCGAGAAGGGCGAGACGCCGCTTGACCTCAACTACACGCCGAACGTCGGCGTGAAGCGCGACATAGACGTTGCGCTCTCCACTTCGCTTGGCTTCGGCGGACACAACGGGGTCTTGGTGCTTAGGAAAGTGCAGGGTTGAAAGTTTAAAGTGCAAAGTTGGGGGAGTCGAAATGGAGTTTCCAAAGTTCAAACAGGAATTCAACCGACCCGGTATTGAGCTGCTGCCGCATCGCTCGCCGTTCCTTTTTGTCGATACGCTCCTGTCCGCCGACGAGACCGGGGCGCTTGGCGAATACACGTTCACCGCCGAGAAGAACGACTTCTTCAAGGGCCACTTCCCCGATTTCCCCGTCGTTCCCGGCGTAGTGCTCGTCGAGGCGATGAGCCAGGTCGCAGGTGCGTCCGTCGTTGCGCGCGGAGTCCTTGGCGAGCAGGCGGCGTTTGCTTTTGCCGCGATCGAGGAAGCGCGTTTCAAGAGGCCTGTTCGCCCCGGCGACAAGCTCGTGACCGTCGTCAAGATCGTGCGCGAGCGCGTCCCGCTTGGAGTCTACGATGTGACTGGCTATGTGGGCGATGAGCTCGCCGTGAGCGCCAAAGTCAAGTGCATGCTGATGAACGGACGTAAATGATCAGGATTGTCAAAACAGGCGACAGGCGCATCGAGAAATTCAACGCGCGTCCGGCGTTTCCCGAGGAGGCCGAGAAGGCCGCGGCATCGGCGCTTGCCGAAATCAAGGCGCGTGGCGATGCGGCGGTTCTCGAACTCGTAGCGAAGTTCGAGGGCTTCAAGGCGAAGAACGCAAAGGCGCTAAAGGTAGATCTCTCGAAAGTTTCCGAGAAGGGCATAGACTCGAAGATCGTGCGCGCCGTAAAGGACGCGCATCGCCGTGTTCTCAAGTTCTCCAAGGCATCTCTCCGCGGGCCGTGGTCGATGAAGTCTCCTCGCGGCGGTGCTTTAGGCGAGTTCTATTCTCCGATGGATCGCGTTGGCGTGTATATTCCAGGCGGAACCGCTCCGCTCGCGTCGACTTCCGTAATGACCGTGACGCTCGCCAAGGCAGCGGGCGTTAAGGAGATCGTCGCGTGCACTCCTGCAGGCGCGACAGGGGAAGTGAATCCTGTGCTCCTCTATGCGCTTAAGCTCGCTGGCGCGACTGAGGTTTATCGCGTTGGCGGCATACAGGCCATTGGCATGATGGCGTTCGGCACGAACTCCTGCAAAAAGGTCCAGAAGATCGCCGGCCCCGGCAACGCTTTCGTGACGGCCGCGAAGCGCCAAGTGTATGGATATGTAGCAATAGACCAGGTCGCGGGTCCGAGCGAAATCGCCGTCCTCACAGACGGTTCCGTAGATGTCCGCTGGATTGCGGCAGACCTTCTTTCGCAGGCCGAGCACGGCAGCGGCTGGGAAAAGTCGCTTTGTGTCTGTACTTCAACGAAGTTCGCGGAGAAGATTCGAGCCGAGGTCCTTCGCCAGACCGAGTCGCTTTCGAGAAAGGCGCTCGTCAAGCGCGTAATTGACAGAGACGGAATCCTCATCGTCGTCGCGAAGAGCGTCGCCGAGGGGCTTGAAGTTGTCAACCGTTTCGCGCCCGAGCACTTCGAGATTATGACGAAGGACGCCACAAAGGTGATGAAGGGCGTGAGGAGCGCGGGCGCGGTGTTCGCAGGACCGTGGACGCCTGAGTCCGCTGGTGACTTTGTCGCAGGGCCAAGCCACGTTCTCCCGACCGGTGGTGCAGCGAACATGTTCAACGGCCTTACGCCCGACGACTTCCGCCGTCGCCACAGCTTCGTCGCGTTTACGAAGGGCGATCTTGCCGAGACGAAGGCGACGATTGAGTCGTTCGCCGCAGTCGAAGGTCTTGACGCACATGGCCGCGCGGCGACAGTCCGTTTCGAATGAACTTCATCCAGAAACACGCATACGACGTCGGGGCCGGTTTTGCGGCCTGTCTTTGGCCGTTCATGCCGAAGCGCCGCAGGATTGCCGTAGAGAATGTCCTGAAGTGCGGCATCACGTCCGACGAGAAGGAGGCGCGACGAATTGCAAAGAAGTCGTTTTGCCATCTCGCTGGACACATTGGCGAGGCGCTGTTTGTCCCAGGCGTGGTGACGAAGGAAAACTGGCGCGAGCACCTCGACTTCTCCGCCGCCGATCCTGAGACCGTCAAGCTTCTTCTCGATACGCCCGATACGCCTATAATCCTCGTAAGCTCCCACCACGGCGTATGGGAGGCGGCGACGAACGTCCTTTCGTTTGCGCGTCCGATGATCGCGATTGCGCGCGTGATGAACAACAAGCTCGCCGCGAAGTGGATGGCGAAGCATCATTTCCGCGGGCCGGTCACCGTGATCGACAAGAAGAACGGCTTTACGCCGGAGATAATGCGCCAGTGGACGGACACAAACGCGGCTATGACGATTCTCATGGACCAGCACACGTCCGGCGGCGCGATGCTGAAGTTTTTCGGACGCCCGGCGAAGACGTTTACTTCGGCGACGCGGCTTGCAATGCGAACAGGGCGTCCGATCGTAGTCGGCTCGTTCGTGCGCATAGCGCCGTTCAAGTACCGTCTTGTTGGCGGGAGCATCTTGCGCTTTTCAAAGTCGGACGACAAGCTTGCGGCGACGCAGCTTCTAAACGACCGTCTTGAAGATGCAATCCGTCAGTATCCCGAGCAGTATCTCTGGGCGCACCGTCGCTGGAGGAACGACTGATGGCGGATGAACGGACGCCGGAGGAATACCGCGCCTTTTTCGCGGAGGTGTTCGCCGCGCTCGATGCAACGCCGCGCACGATGAAGGTCAAGGTCTTCGGCGAAGGGCTAACGATCGATCTCGTCGATGGAAATCCCGTTTTCAAGACGGTGGGCGGCTCCGCAAAGGCCGACTTTCGGCTCCGCTGGCTTGCGGAACACCCAGTGCCACTGACGCTTGGGAAAAAGTCTGTGTTCACTTTTATTCCAACGACGGGCAATCGCGTGAAAGTGAGGGTAAAATGAGCTGCAAAGGCCTTTCCTTGATGAGCGGTGGGCTCGATAGCCAACTTGCGGTACGCGTGCTTGAACGCGCTGGTGCAGAGGTAGAGGGCGTTTGCTTCGAGACTCCTTTCTTTTCGTCTGCCAATGCGAGAAAGGCCGCCGCAGCCCTTGGCGTGAAGCTCCATGTGCTCGACTTTACCGAAGACGAAGTTGGTCTTCTCGAAAATCCGCCACACGGCTTTGGCGGCGCGATGAACCCATGCATCGACTGCCACGCGACGATGATACGACGAGCAGGCGAGCTGATGGCATCGCTTGGGTATGATTTTGTCGCTACTGGAGAGGTGCAGGGGCAGCGCCCGATGTCGCAGAACAAGCAGTCGCTATGCACCGTCGAGAAATCTTCTGGACTTAAGGGGCGACTCGTCCGTCCGATGTCTGCAAAGTTGCTCGAGCCTACGATCCCAGAAATCGAGGGCAAGCTCGACCGCGAGAAACTTCTCGATATCAGCGGCCGTTCGCGCGATCGCCAGATTGCGCTCGCAAAGGAGTTTGGCATCACGGACTACCCCTCGCCTGCCGGCGGCTGCAAGCTGACCGAGGAGGCGTATGGCCGCAAGCTGAAGGACTTGATGGAGCACGAGGGGCTTCGCGACAAGGCAACTGGTGCCCTAAACCGTACGCTTCTCGACTTGCTTGTGGTCGGGCGCCGTTTTCGGCTTCCCGGGGGAAGTTCCGTCATTCTTGGGCGCGACGCAAACGAGAATGCTCGTCTCGAGAAGGGCGTTTTCGCCGCGATACTGAAGCCGACGAACGGAATTCCAGGGCCGACGGCGGCGATTCCCGTCCTCGTCTCTGAATCGGATATCCCGCTCGCGCAGTCTCTCGTAAACGCCTATGTGCGCGGTACTACGCCAGCTGACAGGGCGTCATTCAAGCCATATCAGCTCATTTGACCGCCGTGCTCGATTGCATCACATAAGCGGCGGGAAATTTGGTATAATACTACCCATATCCGCCGGGGTGGTACAGTGGTTGACTACGCCTGATTTGTAATCAGGATCCGCAAGGACGCATCGGTTCGAATCCGATCCCCGGCTCCACTTTCAAAAGGATACTCTTAAGATGGTTCTGCTGCTTGGTTCGGAGGCGTATTCACCGTTCAGGATGGATGCGATAAAGGAAGCTATTTCGAAGATCGACCCTTCGCTCGGCCCGCTCAACATCGACGCGAAATGGGTTTATGCGCTTGAACTTACAGACGAGGCGTTTGATGTCACCGAGCTTGAGCGCGCGGCCTCTCTTCTCAACGCCGAAGGCGACTGCGACGGCGCCGATTTCTATGTGACTCCCCGCAAGGGCACGATCAGCCCGTGGAGCTCCAAGGCGACCGACATCTTCCGCAACTGCGGCCTCAAGTCGATAAAGCGCGTCGAGCGCGGCATACGCTTTCGCGTCTCGCTTGCGAACCCCTGGTCGCCCGTCTCGCAGGAGGACTTCAAGAAGTCGTTTGGCCGCGCCAAGTGGCTTGCCGCGCTCTACGACAAGATGACCGAGGGCGTTTACGACGACCTTTCCGACCTCTTCGATGTCGCAGACCCGAAGCCGGGACGCACTTACGACGTAATGACGAAGGGCGTGGAGGCGATTCGCGAGGCAAACGCCGAAATTGGGCTTGCGATCTCCGAGCCGGAGATGGAGTACCTTGCAAAGAGCTTCAAGGCCGCCGGTCGCAACCCGACGGACACCGAGCTCGTGATGTTCGGACAGGTCAACTCTGAACACTGCCGCCACAAGATCTTCGGCGCGGAGTTCATCATCAACGGGAAGAAGCAGCCGAAGTCGCTTTTCGAGATGATCAAGAACACGCACAAGAAGCGTCCGCAGGATACCTTGAGCGCGTACAAGGACAATTCGGCCGTTATAACGGGCTTCAAGACCGACATCTTCGCCATCGACCCAAAGACGAACGAATATGGCTTCAAGAAGGATTCCCTCGACCAGCTTATGAAGGTCGAGACCCACAACCACCCGACGGCAATCTCGCCATTCCCCGGCGCCGCTACAGGCGTTGGCGGCGAGATCCGCGACGAGGCGGCGACGGGCCAGGGCTCGCGTACGATTGCGGGCATCTGCGGCTTCATGGTTTCCAACCTCCGTATCCCCGGCTTCCCACAGCCCTGGGAGCGTGAGTTCGCGTCCTTCCCGACCCGCCTTGCGACGCCTCTCCAGATCATGGTCGACGGGCCGATTGGCGGTGCGGCGTTCGGCAACGAATTTGGCCGTCCGCAGCTTTGCGGCTTTTTCAGGACTTACGAAGGCGAGATCGCTGGCGAGCTTCGCGGCTACCACAAGCCGATCATGCTTGCAGGCGGCATGGGCGTCATCCGCCACAGCCAGGTGCAGAAGAAGCCGGTCAAGGTCGGCGCGCTCATCGTCCAGATCGGCGGCCCCGCGATGCGCATCGGCCTCGGTGGCGGCGCGGCGTCTTCGATGATGACCGGCACGAATTCCGAAGCGCTTGACTTCAACTCCGTCCAGCGCGGAAACGCCGAGATGCAGCGTCGCTGCCAGGGCGTGATCGACGCATGCTCCTATCTCGGCAAGGCCAACCCGATAATGTCGATCCACGACATTGGCGCTGGCGGTCTTTCGAACGGCTGCCCCGAGCTCGTCGAGGCGACAGGCGGCAAGTTCCAGCTCCGCGAGGTCCACAACGAAGAGATGTCGATGAACCCGATGGAGATATGGTGCTGCGAGGCCCAGGAGCGCTATGTTCTCGCGCTCCGCCCCGAGGCGCGGTTCTTCTTCGAAGAGCTCTGCCGCCGCGAGCGCTGCCCTGTCGCGTTTATCGGTGTTGCGACTGGCGATGGACAACTCGTCCTCGAGGACTCGCATTTCGGCGACTCTCCGATCGACATGGACATCAAGGTCCTGCTCGGCAAGCCGCCACGCATGGTTCGCAAGGTGAAACGTGTCGCGAAGAAGCACGCAGGCACAAACTTCGAGGGCGTGAAGCCGTTCGACGCCTTTAAGCGCGTTCTCCATCTCCCAGCTGTCGCAGACAAGACGTTTCTCATCACGATCACCGACCGCACGGTCACTGGACGCGTCGCGCGCGACCAGATGGTCGGCCGCTACCAGCTTCCCGCCGCCGACTGCGCCGTCACGACGATGGGCTACAAGACTTACGAAGGCCAGTCGATGGCGACGGGCGAGCGCTCCCCGATCGCGCTTCTCGACGGTCCTGCTTCGGGCCGCATGGCGATTGCCGAGGCGATTACGAACCTCGCCGCCGCCGATGTCGGCGACATTTCGCAGATTCGCCTTTCCGCGAACTGGATGGCCCCTTGCGGCGAGCCGGGCGAAGATGCGATTCTCTACGATACTGTCAAGGAAGTCGGCTTGAATTTCTGTCCGAAGATGGGCGTCTCGATTCCTGTCGGCAAGGACTCCTGCTCGATGCATACCGTCTGGAACGATCCAGACGGCACGCCGAGAAAGCAGGTTGCGCCGCTTTCGCTCGTCGTCAGCTCCTTCGCGCCCGTGAAGGACGTGCGCCTCACTCTTACGCCCGACCTCAAGCCTGACCCTGAAGGGCAGTCGTCCTTCCTCGTCTACGTCGATCTTTCGAAGGGCGACTATCCGCTTGGTGCGACTGCGCTCGCGCAGGTGTACGGACAGCTTGGCAACACCCACGCCGATGCCGATCCGGTTCTCCTCAAGCGTTTCTTCAACGCGATGCAGAAGATCGTCAAGGCGAAGAAGGCGCTTGCCTACCACGACCGCTCCGACGGCGGCATCGCGGTCACGCTCGCGGAGATGGCGATAACTGGCGGCCGCGGCATAATCGCGAAGCTTCCTGATGGCGACGCCCTTGAGCAGCTTTTCAACGAGCAGCCGGGCGCCATTCTCCAAGTCGCAGAGAAGAACGTCGCAGAGGTCCTTGCGATATTCAAGGCCGCGCGCGTGCCTGCATCGATTGTCGGTGCTGCGACGCGCAACTCGCGCGATTTCGAAGTGTATGTCGGCGAGCGTCTTGCGCTCAAGACCGATCTCACCTTCATCCGCCGCGCGTGGAGCGAGACGACTTACCGCATGCAGGCGCTTCGCGACAATCCAGTGTCGGCCCGCGAGGAATATGACAACGGGCTCGACGAGGCGGATCCCGGGCTGACATACAAGCTCACCTTCGATCCAGAAAAAGGGTCAGACCCCTCTGACACAGTAACTGACACAGCTGAAGCTGCAGTCAGTTACTGCAGTCAGAAAGGTCCGACCCTAGCCAAGCCCAAGATGGCGATTCTCCGCGAGCAGGGCGTCAATGGCCACATCGAGATGGCGGCGGCGTTTGCGCTCGCGGGATTCGAGTGTGTCGACGTTCACATGAGCGATCTTATCGAGGGCAAGGTCGATCTCGCCGACTTCAAGGGACTCGTCGCCTGCGGCGGCTTCTCCTATGGCGACGTCCTTGGCGCGGGTTCCGGCTGGGCTCGGTCAATTCTCTACAACGATCGCCTCAGGGAGATGTTCAAGACATTCTTCCACCGTTCCGACACGTTTAGCTTGGGCGTGTGCAACGGCTGCCAGATGCTTTCGCAGCTCAAGGACCTGATCCCCGGCGCGGAAGGGTGGCCAAAGTTCGTCAAGAACGTATCCGAGCAGTTCGAGGCGCGACTTGCGACGATCGAGATCGAGCCAAGCCCGTCGATCTTCTTCAGGGGCATGGCAGGTTCCCGTCTCCCGATTCCCGTCGCCCACGGCGAGGGCCGCGTCTGGACAGACGGCTTTACGCCGTCGATCTGCGCTGCGCACTTTGTCGATGGCCGCGGCCAGGCGACGATGCGCTATCCGTACAACCCGAACGGTTCCTATGGCGGGCAGACGGCGTTCACGAGCGCCGATGGTCGTGCGACTATCATGATGCCGCACCCCGAGCGCGCCTTCCGTGCGTGCCAGCTTAGCTACAACGACGGTTCGTTCAAGGTGGCAGGCCCGTGGATGAAGATGTTCCGCAACGCCTACGCATTCGCGACAAGGGGGCTGTGAAATGAACGGTGCTGTACTTCTGCTCATCGCGTCGGCTGCGTTTCTCGCAGGATACTTCATCTATGCGAAGTTAATAGAGCGCAAGCTCGGGATTGACCCGTCAATCCCGACTCCCGCCCACACGAAGAAGGACGGCGTCGACTTTATTCCCGCCCACCCGACGGTTCTCTTCGGCCACCACTTCGCCGCGATAGCTGGCGCAGGGCCCATCGTCGGTCCTGTTCTTGCCGCGGAGTTTGGCTGGGCTTCTGTCGTCTTGTGGATTGTCCTCGGCTGCATTTTCATAGGTGCGGCGCACGACATGATCTCGCTATTCCTCTCCGTGAGGCATGGTGGCGAGTCGATCGGCTCCGTCATCGGAACGATTCTCGGCAGGCCCGGCAAGATTCTCTTTCTGCTCTTCAGCTGGTCTGCACTCGTCCTAGTCGTGTCTGAGTTCACGCGCCAGATCGCCGGCACTTTCGTGGCGGATCCTGCTATCGCGACGGCCTCGCTTCTCTTCATCGGCGAGGCGATACTCTTCGGGCTCTGCGTGAACAAGTGGAAGATGTCGGTTCTCTGGACTTCGCTTTTCTTCGTGCCGCTCATGTTCGCCTTCGTGTGGATCGGCAACCTCTATCCGCTCGACCTCACCAAGTGGGGTTTTGAGCCCGAGTCGGTCCGCATGATCTGGACGATAGTCCTCCTCGTCTACTGCTTCTTCGCGTCGACTTGCCCCGTGTGGATCCTCCTCCAGCCGCGCGACTACCTGAACGCCTATCTCCTCTACGCGATGATGGGCCTCGGTTTCATCGGCGTCTTCGTCGCGCACCCGATGCTTACGACTGACGCGTTCGCGGGCTTTTCCGCCGTTGGCAGGAGCGGTGCGACCGATCTTCTCTTCCCGTTCCTTTTCGTCACTGTCGCCTGCGGCGCGTGCTCTGGCTTCCATGCGCTTGTCGCGTCCGGCACGAGCGCAAAGCAGCTCGACAACGAGCGCGGCATTCGCCCGATCGCCTACGGCGGCATGCTCCTCGAAGGCGTCCTCGCGACAATCGCTCTCATCGGCGTCGCGGGAACGTATGCGTCGCAGAAGGACTACGTCACTGCGATACAGGGCATGGAGCCCGTCCAGATGTTCGCCTCTACGATAGCGGGCTTCTGCGTAAAGTTCTTCACTTCGATAGGGCTTTCGCCCGAGACCGGGAAGCGCATAGCCGAGTCGTTCATGCTCCTCTCCGTTTCCGCGTTCCTGATGACGACTGTCGACGCCGGCACGCGCCTTGCGCGCTTCAGCTGGCAGGAGCTCGTCAGCTCGATTCCCGGGAAGAGCAAGGCGAAGGGCGTTGCGTACAACATGTATTTCGGGACGCTGATCGTTGTCCTTCTCGCGGCTGGTCTTCTTCTCGGCGCGACCGAGACCTCTAAGCAGCTTTGGACGATCTTCGCTTCCGCGAACCAGCTTCTTGCGGCGCTCACGCTCCTTGCGGCTACGCTTTGGTTCGTTAAGAACCGCAAGCCGTGCTGGATGACGGCTGTGCCTATGGTCTTCATGATGGGCGTTTCGTCCATCGCGCTCGGAACTCTTCTCTGGAAGAGCTTTGCCGGCGAGAGGATTGACTGGGTGAAGGGCGGTGCAACGGGATTCCTGTTGACGCTCGCGGTTATCCTCGTCGTCTTCGCCGTTCGCGCCGCTGCGAAGCGCCGCGATTAACCGCCTTTGTAAGCGGACAATTATGGTATAATATCCATCAATCATGACTGATGGCGTTGGAGTTGTAGAATTGAAGAAAATGAAGCTGAACCTGCCGGACGGCGGGCTCAAGCTTGCTTATGGCGGCGTTTTGAAGGAAATAGAGGTCGCATACGAAGAGTGCGGCGCGCCGCTCGGCGACTCCAATGCAATCTACATCTGCCACGCGCTTACAGGCGACGCGCATGTCGCGGGCATAAAGCCGGGCGAGGAAAAGCCAAGCGGCTGGTGGGAGGAGATGGTTGGCCCCGGCCGCGCGTTCGACACGAACAAGTACCACATAATCTGCTCGAACGTCCTCGGCGGTTGCACAGGAACGACGGGACCCATGTCGATCAACCCCGACACTGGAAAGCCCTACGGCTCTTCGTTCCCGCAGTATACGTTTGACGACGCGGTAGACGTCTTCAGGATGTTCTTGAAACAGCTCGGTGTGAAGAAGCTCGCCGCGCTCGTCGGCGGGAGCTATGGCGGCCTACAGGTCGTGAACTGGATGACGCGCTTCCCAGACGACATGGAGAAGGCGTGCCTTATAGCTACGAGCGCGAGCTTGAACACCCAGGCAATTGCGCTGAGCGTCATGAGCCGCAACTCCATCACCGATGATCCCAACTGGAAGGGCGGCGACTACTATCTCGAAGGCGACGGCAAGGGCCCGAAGGCGGGTCTTGCCGCAGCGCGCCAGCTTGCACATATAACGTATCTTTCGCGCGAGCTCTTGCAGCAGAAGTTTGGGAGAAAGCTTCAGGATAACTTCGTTAATGCTCCCGCAGAGGAACGCGCCGCGCGCGATCGCCTCTTCAAGACGTATTTCCAGATCGAAAGCTATCTCGACTACCAGGCGATGAAGTTCCTGCGCCGCTTTGACGCGAATTCCTACCTTCATATAACGCGCTCGATGGATCTCTCTGACCCCTGCGACCGCTACGGCTCGCTTGATGCCGCCTTTGCCCGCGTGAATTCGAAGGTGCTCGTCGTTTCCTACGAGAACGACATCCTCTTCCCGTGGTGGCAGTCGAAGGAGATCGTCGCGTCGCTTCTGCGAAACAAAAAGTCCGTGAGCTACTGCCACCTCGAGAGCGGTACCGGACATGACTCGTTCTTGACGGACATCGAGCATCTCTCAAAGGTCGTCGGCGGTTTTCTTTCCGAGCGTCCAGTCAAGGTGATGAAGTGGCAGGAGCGCCTGCACAGGAACGTTCTCGCAATGGTGAAGGAGGGTTCGCGCGTAATTGACATCGGCTGCGGCGACGGCACTCTCCTCGACGTTCTCCGCGACAGGAAGGGCGTGAAGGGCGACGGCGTCGAAATCGACGTTGATCGCTACGAGGAAGCGATAGCTGACGGACACGATGTCTTCTGGGAGGACGTCGACGAAGGGCTTACGCTTGTTCCAGACGGATACTACGACACGGCAATCGTCTCCGATACGCTCCAGGAGGTGAGAAACCCGCGCGGGCTCTTGAGCGAGGCGCTCAGGATCGCGAACGAGGCGATAGTCTCGTTCCCGAACTTCGCCGCGTACAGGATTCGCCTTACGCTCGCGCTCACGGGGCGGCTCCCCGTCTCGAAGCAGCTTCCGTTCCAGTGGTACGACACGCCGAACATCCACTGCATCACGCTAAAGGACTTCAAGTCGCTTTGCGACAAGGAGGGGATAGAGATCCTCGAGGTAAAGGCCGAAAGCCGCCACCTTATCGGCAAGATCCTCATGTTTCTTGGCTTCAAGAACCTCGGCGCGTCGCGTATCGTTGCACGTATAAGAAGGAGGCGTCAATGACACTTCCGCAGAGAATAGCCCATATCGTCCAACACGGACTCGCGGCGTTGCATCCGTGCGTCTACGGCGACTTGACCGCGCGCGGAGCGGTCGGAGAGATAGCGGCCGATCTCCAGAAGGAGATTGCGCTCCTTTGCCCCGACCGCGACGCGAAGGAGATCGTCGACGAATTCCTCGCGGCGCTTCCAGAAGTGCGCCGTCTCGTCGACACCGACGTTCAGGCCGCGTACGACGGCGACCCTGCTGCCACGAGCCGCATGGAAGTCGTAATGGCGTACCCCGGGCTCTACGCAGTGACGATTCACCGTCTCGCGCATGTCCTCTACAAGCTTAAAGTCCCGATCATTCCTCGCGTAATGAGCGAACTTGCCCATTCGAAGACGGGCATCGATATCCACCCTGGCGCTACGATAGGCGAGAGGTTCTTCATCGACCACGGGACGGGCGTCGTAATCGGCGAGACTACCGTGATAGGGCGCAACGTCCGTCTCTACCAAGGCGTCACGCTGGGCGGGCTTTCCTTCGAGAAGGACTCCAACGGCGCGCTCGTGAAGGGGCTGAAGCGCCATCCCAACATCGAAGACAACGTCGTGATTTACGCGAACGCGACGATCCTCGGCGGTGACACCACCATAGGCCACGACTCCGAAATAGGCGGCAACGTCTGGATCAAGGAGTCTGTCCCGCCGTATTCTCGCGTCTACAACAAACCGCCGGCGCCGGTTATAAAGAAAATCGTGTGATGCTTGCAAGTTCGCTCGTTCTCGCGCTTGTAGTCGGAACCTGGAACGGCGAGTGGTTCCCGTCTGGGCGCGCAGAACACAGGGCGAACGAGCAGGTGGAGCGCGCGGCGATTCGCGCCGCAGGCCAGATGCTCAGCGAGGGGATTTCCGCTGCCGATCCGTCGGGAAGAGACGACGTTGTCCTCTGCCTTAACGAAATACGCGACCTCGAGACGGCGCAGGCGCTATGTTCCGCGATAGGACGCACGAATCTCACCGTCGCCGTCGTCACTGCATACCGCAGGCGCGACCGCTTTGACCAGCAGCAGGACGTCATCATGACGACGCTTCCCGTCGCAAAGGCCAACTGGAGCACCTGGAAAATACACAAGGAGGCGATTCCGCCACGTGGATACGCACATGCAGACGTCGTAGTTTCGCCCGCTGTCACAGCCACCGTGTATGCGGTTCATCTCAAATCCAACTACGGCCAGACGTCTGAAGACATTGCGGCAACCAATCGGCTCAAGCGCGCCTTTGCAGTTGAGCAGCTTTTGAATCAGGAGAGGCCAAAACGTGGCAAATTTCGCTCTCCGGTGATAATTGCGGGCGATTTCAATGCGGATCGGTTTGCCAAGTCTTTCGACAAGGAAACAATCTTTCAATCGCTTGAAAAGGCGGGGTTTGTCGATGCGTTCGAGGGCGTACCACAAGATGGGCGCCTGACGCATCCTGGGAAAGGCCGTTTTACAGGCAGTACGCTCGATTACATTTATATGCGCGGCTGCCGCGTCGAAAGCCCGCCAAAGGTGATTCCGGCGCTCAGGATATCCGACCACGACGCCGTCTTTGTCAGACTGCAATTTTAACCTCGCCACTCCCTTGCCAAACGGCATGTTTTGGAGTATAATTATTGCATGATGATCAAAACAGCCGGAGCTGTAGTCACGTTCCTTTCATTTGTGCTTTTGGGCCTTTCGGCTGTAGCCGAATGCAAAGTCACTGGCGAGGATGTCTGGCATGGCTACAAGCGCACGCTTCTCGACTTCGACGGCTACAGCGCGTGGATCGTCGAGCCGAAGGTCGCGCCGGCGGAAGGGCGACCCTGGACCTGGACGATGCAGTGGGCGGATGCCTTTGTCGACCGGACTGGCGTCCTCGACCTTCTTGCGAAAGGATGGCACCACGTTACCATCGACACATTTGAGCACAGGATGAACGACGAGGGTGTGCGCGTCAGCCGCAGCTTTCAGAAATATCTCGTGGAGCAGCGTTCTTTTGCGCCAAAGGCGTGTCTTGTCGGCATGAGCTGGGGAGGATTCTTCTCCATGCGCTATGCCGCGGCTCATCCGGATTGCGTTGCAAAAGTGTGGCTCGACGGCCCTCTGCTCACGTTTGACGGTTTCGATGTTGCGCGAATAGGCCCCTGGGCGAACGAGAAGCCGCACGGCGGTAGCTGGGCGACAGACGAGCGGATGCCGATAAATCTTGCGGGGAAGATACTTGAGGCAAAGATTCCTATTCTCCTCTACTACGGCGGCCAGGACAAGACCGTTGCGCCGCAGAAAAACGCCGAGGCGCTTTGGGATTTCTACAAGAAGGCAGGCGAAGTCAACAAACTTCTCGGCGTGAAGCCGCGCCCGTTCTTCGGTCACCATCCCCACGGCGACGACCCAGACAAGACCGCGCCGATTGTCAATTTCTTCGAGAAAAAGTAGTTGTCCAACTCGAAAAAGCAAGGAAAGCAAACCAACGATTTAGCGATTTCAACAAAAGGAAACAACAATGAAAACAAAAATCCGACTCGTAATGAAAAGTCTAGTCACGCTGGCATCCGTTATGCTTGCGTGTTTTGTATCATTCGCGGACAATCCGTACTCCGTGCAGTACACCGTCTCTGGCTATTCCGGCACGGAAGCACTCACGAACTTCCCCGTGCTCGTCCGGCTCTCCGCCGGCTCGCCGCTCGGCTTCTCCTACGCCGATTGCGCGGCGGGCGGTGCGGATCTGACATTCACGGTTGACGCTGGCAACGTCATCCCGCGCGAAATCGACACGTGGAACACGGCCGGCGAGTCGCTCGTCTGGGTCTGCGTCCCCGTCGTCACGAACGGCGCGTCCTTCACGTTGCACTACGGCGACACGTCCGTCGCGGCGCAGCCCGCCTGCCAGACGGACGGTTCCGTCTGGAGCGACGCGAACTTTAAGGGTGTTTGGCACATGGATTCGGTGGACCCCGCCGATTCGTCTCCTAACGGGTACGACGGCAGGCACCAGACAACCGCTCTCTCTGTCGTGGACGGTGCGCTCGGCGCGGCCGTGAACTTTCCGAGAACGACAACCGGCGACGGCATCACCTGCGGCGAGGTTCTCCCGAACTCCGAGCTCACCGGCGGCTTCACGATCGAGGGCTGGTGCCGACCGACCCAATACGGCGGGATGAGCGACGGCGCCGCCATGTTCGGGAAGAACCTGTTCGTCTCCCTCCGCATCAACAGCTCCACGCGCGTCACGCTGACGACGCCCGGCAAGTCCGACCACCACATGGACCTCGCGAGCGGCGTCCTCCCCGATGTGAACACCTGGTGGCACTTCGTCGCGACGTTCAAGATGAACACGGGCAACACCGGTCTCAATTTCTATATTAACGGCCAGCGCGTGAAGACGGCGGGCGCTGGCGACATCAACAACAAGAAGGACTCCACGGAGCTGTATCTCGGCAACAACCAGTGGAACCAGGCGTTCAAGGGGGATCTGGACGAGCTGCGGCTTTCTGCCGGCATCCGTTCTGCTGACTGGATCGCCGCGTCCTACGCCACGCAGCATGCGGACGACTTCCTCTCGGCGGGACCGCGTGTCGGCGGCGCGGCGCCTTTCCTTGCCCACGCCACGGCAACGCCGGGCTACACGGACGCGCAGGTGTCCGTCCTGCTGGCCTCAGTCGGCGAGGGCGCGACGTCCGCTTCGGTCACCTTCGCCTACGGCCCCGAGAATGGCGCACTTTCGGAGCCAGTTGTTCTCGCGGCAGAAGCTACGAACGAGCAGATGCTCTCCACGAACCTGACCGGCCTCACGGTTGGCACGACCTACCGCTACGTCTTCACCGCAGTGAACGACCTTGCGACGCCAAAGTCCGCTACGGTCGAGGGCACGTTCACGACACTTGCCTTCTCCGGGCCGGAACTGGACATCTCTTCCACGAAGGGGGGCGTCGACAGCGAGTCCGTCTCGGCAAGCATCGTCAATCTCGGCGGAGCCGACACCTGCGATCTGTACTTCTCCTACGGTCCCGCGGCGGAACCGCTGCCCGCCTACACTCAGGTCGGAACGGACATGACCGCCGGCGAGACGTTCTCCCGGTTGCTCACCGGCCTTACGACAGGCGAGGCGTACACCTACTCCTTTGCCGCAACGAACAACGCTGGGCTGGGAACGATCACGACCGGCTCCTTTACGGCCGGCATCGGCTTCAAGCGCCCCGACCCGAATGTGGCAGAGTTCTCGCGCGGCGTGAAGTTCACGGTGACGGGCTACACTGGCACGCAGGAGCTAACGAACTTCCCGGTGCTCGTCCGCCTATCCAATGATTCGCCGGCTGGTTTCTCCTACGCAGACTTCTACAACCCCGGCGATGTCCAAGGTGCAGACCTTTGCTTCCTCGACGCTGCAGGCAACGGTATTCCGCACGAGATCGATACGTGGAACCCCTCCGGCGAGTCGCTCGTCTGGGTCACGCTCCCGCGCATGGTGAACGGCACCGAGTTCTCGATGTGGTACCGCTCGTCGAAGAACGGCTCCGTCGTCTGCGCCGACAACGCCTGGGAGGAATACACGGGCGTGTGGCACCTCGGCGAGGGCGGAGACGGCGTCCAGACCGTCCACGACTCCACCGCGAACGACTTGGCCGGCGTGACGCACGCCAACTCCAGCGCCCAGGCGGAGGGCCGCATCGGCGGCTCGCGCCGGGTCTCGACCAAGGGCGGCGCCTCCGACGCCAACGGCCGCATCCTCGTGAGCCTCGGCGATTCGGCGTCGCCGAAGCGCGCCGCCGTGGACGCCCTCGCGGCGACCGGGTCGGACAAGACCTTCACGGCGTCGGCCTGGCTCCGTCCTCGCGGCGGCACCGACTACGCCTACCTGTTCAGCCGGAAGACGGACGACAAGTACGGCGCGTGGGGCGTCCAGTTCAGCGTCAACAGTTCGAGCTGGTATAACCAGATGCGCGTGTATTCGGCCGGCACCGCGGACAACCAGTCCGCGCAGTTCAACGTGGACGCCACCGCGAACGGCGTCTGGCGCAAGATCGACGTCGTCTGGACGAAGACGACCTACACGGTCTACTACGACGGCGGCGCGAAGAAATGGAGCGGATCTCTGAACTCCAGCAACGGCCAGGAACCGCTCAACGGCTCGTCGGACCTCTCCTTCGGCGGCAACACGAGCTCGGGCTACGGTTCGATGAACGCCGAGCTCGACGAAATCCGCCTGCGCCGCGGCAACATGGGCGACGACTGGGTGAAGGCCGACTACGACACGGTCAACAACCTCGCGTTCCTCAACGGCGGCGAGGTCGTCGCGCTCCCCGAGACGCCGAAGCCCATCGCCACGCTCGCGCTCTCCGACACGGGCGCGAAATACGCGCAGTTCTCCGGCTCGATCGGCAGCTGCGGCGGCGAGGCGACGGAATGCACCGTCTACGCAAAGGTCTGGGAGACGGTCGACGAGGAACCGGCCGCGTGGACGCTCCTCGCGGGTGGCCTCGAAGCGGGCGACGCCTTCTCGCAGGCGGTGACGGGCCTCGATCCCGAGACGGCCTACTCCTACAAGATCAAGGCCGTGAACAACCTCGCGACCCACGAGGACTCCGACATCGAGTCCGGCGCGTTCACGACGGGCGGCACCGGGGCCGGCGGCACGGGCGGCGAGCGCTACCGCGTCGGCAACGACTACGTCCACGTCTTCGATGTCGAACCCGGAACGGATGAAACCTCGTTCGAGTTCACCCCGCCGGATTACGTGTCGAGCATCCAGGCGCTCGTCGTCGCGGGCGGCGGTCCCGGCGGCTACCGGCGCGGCGGCGGCGGCGGCGCGGGCGGCCTGGTCTACAATGCCGCGCTCGCCGTCACCGGCGGCGAGACCTATGCGATCAACGTCGGCACGGGCGGCGTCGCCTCGGCGTCCGCGGCCGCCTACGGCTCCAACGGCGGCGACTCCTCGATCGTCGGCACCGGCGTGAGCGTGACCGCTGCGGGCGGCGGCGCCGGCGGCAACGGCCCGTCGAACGGCGCCGGCGTGGCCGGCG
>CADCGZ010000022.1 GCA_902801025.1 uncultured bacterium
CGATGTCGCGGAGAGCTTGGAGAACTCGCCGGTCTTCTCGGCGGAAGCGGCCTTGAGCATTTTTCCGATCAATCCCGGCGGAACGCTCTTGCCGTTCATGCCCCACAGGAAGTTGATGCCGGCTTTTTCGATCCGTTCGTTTCCTGCCGCCGCCTTGCGCACCTCTTCGAGATTGGCGCGGATCGCGTCGATGCGCGCCTTGATCTCATCGAGCGTGCGTATCTTGGCGGCAGCGGTGATGCAAAGCCCTTGGATCGTCCGCGAGACGACGTCCTTCAGATCGCAGTCGTCGCCGCAGTACACAAGCACGTCCTTGATGAAGTTCTTGGCCGCGGCTTCGTTCTTCCCGGGCAGCTTGGCGGCAATCTGGTCGACGAACGTCATCGCCTTGGCCTCGTACTGGCCGTGGTCTAGGCGCATCGGGGTGGAGGTGCTGGATCCGTCTACGTTGACGGTGACCTTCCAGTTGAACTTGACGGGGAAGTTCTCCGGCTCCTTGATGAAGATGGAGATTGCTCCAGTCTCCTGATTCTTCGAGATGGTGTACCGGACCGGGATATGCTCGTTCGCGTTGATGCCGTAGGCGGAAAGGCACTGCAGAGATCCGAGAGCACCCTGTCCGAGGGAATAGGCCACCATGTCGAGCTGCTCGGGATGCGCCGGCGTGCAGAGCTCGCGGAGCTTCGACGAGATGCGCTCCATCACGGGCTTCGCGGCCTCCTCCGTGGTGCCGCCGCATTCGAGCGTTTCGTCCTCGAACTTGAAGACGTAGCGGTTGCGGACGCCCGCGATCTCCCTGTCGTCAGGCATCAAGGTGGGCGCCGAGGGGCGGTAGATGTCGTCGCACATGGACTTGATGCCGCCTTCGCCCTTCGAGCCGAAGGCATTCAAGGATCCTCCGATGTCGGCCATGTGGGGGGCCCTTGGCAGCGTGGTGTTGTTCTCCATGGCATTGACCACTTCGTCGAAGGAGGCGCCGGTTTTTGCAAGAAGCGATACGGCTCTTATGACTTGTGCGTTGGACAGGCGTTCCACGATCATGTCTTCGAGGTAGTTCGACGCCGCGGCATCGCGGGCGCCCTTCTCGCTCTCTGGAATGTCAGAGAAGAGAATGTCGAAAGCGGCCTGGCGCGTGAGATTGCCGGCGGCCTTGAGGGCGGCGAGTTCGCCCGCATGCTTCATGACGCGGCCGATGAAGACCCCGAGCTGGTTGATTCTCCTCCCCTCCTTCGCATCGAGGGCCAGCGGGTGGAAAAGGTCGTTGACGGCGTAGAGCAGGTGCCGCTTTTCGGTGGGCATCTGGGCAAGCGAGGCGTACTTCGTATGGGCGAAGCCGCGCAGGACGAAGCGCGAGGCGGGGTTCCGCTCCACGCCGAAGACCGCCTCCTTGTCCTGCGCGTCAAGGGCGATGCCTTCGTTGACGGCAAGCTCCTCGAAGATGAACTTCTCGGCACCGAACATGGCCGACTCCCCAGGCAGATCGGTGGAGTAGTTTTTGGCCGTCACGCCGGGGCCTGTCCCCCTTGCCTCGCAGACGTCGGTGAACCACGTCTTGAAGTCGTCAATCAGCTTCAGGCCCGCCTTGAAGCTCTCGGCATTCTGCGTGAAGCGTCCGCCGTAGTCGTAGAGGCGTCGCGCCTTCGAGCTCGGGTCGAGCGCGGCGGCCTCGGCCTCTTCGTTTGTGCAGCCCGTCGCCTGCTGGTAGATGTTCGCGACGCGCGCGAGCTTCGGCAGCTCGGAGGCCACGTAGCCCATCGCCGTCGCCTTGCCGATGCTCGCGGGGTCCGTGAACTTGCCTCCGCCGAGCAGGTCGATTGCTGTCTTCACAAGCTTGATTCGCCGTGCCGTTAGCGGCTTGCCCTTGCCGAAGTCCTCCAGCTTCATGTTGTCGCGCACGATGTCTGGAATGTTCCTCTCGCCGCCGAACATGTCCGCGATCGTCTTGCGGAACAAGTCGCGCACCTGGTCGTTCGCTGTCTTCATGTCTGACGTGCGCCAGAACGACGCGAAGGTGCCTTTGTAGTCGCCGACTGGCATTCCTTTGAAGCGCGCGACCGTGTCCTCGCCTTTCCCGTTCGGCGCGTACGCCTTATTCGCGAAATCGACGAACTTCTGGAAGTTCGCGCTATAGTTCGTGTTTACTTGCGTCGGCATATATGGCTCCTTTCAACGCTTTAACTTTTCAACTTTTCAACCTTTCAACCTGTATACACGCGAAACGCGAAAAGGTTACACATGAAAATATCCGCTTGAAAGCATGTCATGGTGCGAGTCGTCAGTCTCAGGGGCTGTGGATTGTACAGATTCGACCTCGCGCAGGCCCGCAAGCGCCTTACGCCAGTTCTCCACCTGGTTGACGAGCGATTCGAGGCCGGCGGCGAACGACTCGACGTCCGTTAGCGCCAGCGGAAACGGCCGCACAAGTGCGTAGGCGCTGGTCTCTGGGTTCTGGCAGAGTGTCGCACCCTCCGTGCCGCGCAAAAGGAAGTTGGCTTGCAGCATCATTGAACCAAACGCGCCGTTCGCGTCTGGCGGCGGGTGTCCGATCTCGGCACAGGCGAATATGCTCTGGGCCTGCGGATTGTCCAACAACTCCACGCGGATGCCTTCTACGTCGAGTTCCGCCACGCCGTCGGCACCATCGAGCCCCTCAATTCCGTATTTCGCGGCAAATCCCGCAATCAGCTCTCTGAATTCCATAGATGCTTCTCCTTCTAGGCTCTTCTTCGCAACTTTTCTTCATATCATAAACTCCCGCTACTGTGGTAATTTACTGTGGCAATCATGTCTGACCCTGTAGCACCCGGCGTTGCGCCTCAGACAGGGGAATCGCGTGTTTCACGGCATACGCCGCCATGTCGTCTGCCTCCCATTTCGCGCGACGGACGCCGTAGCCGGACGCGACCTTGCGCCGGATTTCCGTCCCATCGGCGAGCCGCACGCGCTCGATGGACCTCTCCATCGCGTAGCGCCGGCAAAAGAGCTCGCGAACGCCGAGCGTGGAGGTGTTGACGAAGATCGCGCTTAAGACGGCGTCGCGGTCGGCAGGTCGACAAAGGACGCAGGCGATGTGTCCCGGGCGGCCTTTCTTCATGACAACTCCCGCGAAGGAGACGTCAAGCGCGCCCGCCTGGAGAATCCGGCTGGACGCGAACGCCAGCTCTTCGCCCGTCATGTCGTCGACGTTAAACCGAAGTTCGAGAATCTCTTCCGCCGTGCCCCCGCCGGACGCGCCCAGGAGCGCGCGGACAAAGTTGGCCCGCGGGAAGTCTTTCGCCCCTGCTCCGCAGCCGATCGCCTCCACGACCATCGGCGGCTGCGAAGCGAAACGCGAGACAAAGCTCTTGAGCAGCGCTGCGCCCGTCGGCGTCGTCAATTCGCCGCGAATGGCGCCATCCGAATACGTCGGCACGCCCTCGAGCAGAATCGCCGCCGCCGGCGCCGGAACCGGCAGCTCGCCGTGCGCGCACATCACGGTTCCGCTTCCGACATTGACGGGCGAGGCGACAACTTCATCCGCCCCCGTCCGCTCAAGGAGCCAGCACGCCGCAACGATGTCCGCCACCGCGTCCATCGCGCCGACTTCGTGGAAGTGTATCTCGCCAACCTCCCTCCCGTGCGCCCGCGACTCCGCCTTGGCGAGCAGCGAGTAGACCTCGCGCACCCGGCGCGCGACATCCGGCGACAGCAAAAGCGCGTCGACGATCTTAAGCATGTCGTCGAGCGAACGGTGCTCGTGATGGCGATGCGCACCGTGGTGGTGACCTTCGTGGTGATGCTGGTGCCCTTCGCAGGCCGCGCCCTCCTCGCGTCCGTTCACGAGAACCGAAAGATGCGTGGCGGCGATTCCGCACTTCGGGAGCGTCCGCGCCTCGAAGACGACGCCCGGAATGCCGAGCGCGTTGAGTTCCGCGACAGCGGCTTCCCGATCCGGCATCAGCTCCAGGAGCGCGCCCGCAATCATGTCGCCGGACGCGCCCATCTGGCAGTCGAGATAAAGAGTCTTCATTTATTCGCTCCGATATGGTTGATCCGGCTAGCAAGAAACCCCGCGCCAAACCCGTTGTCGATGTTGACCACGCTGACGCCCGCCGCGCACGAGTTCAGCATCGCGAGCAGCGCGGCGACGCCGCCAAAGGACGCGCCGTAGCCGACGCTCGTCGGCACGGCGATCACGGGCGCCGAGACGAGCCCGCCGACCACGCTCGGCAGCGCCCCTTCCATTCCCGCGACGGCAACGACGACCCGCGCCTCTTCGATCTCCTTGGAGCATTCCAGCAGGCGATGGATTCCCGCCACCCCTACGTCGTAGATGCGCCGCACCCGGTTCCCCAGCGCCTCCAGCGTGAGGGCTGCCTCCTCGGCGACCGGCAGGTCGCTCGTGCCGCCGCAGACGACAGCCACAGTGCCGAGTCCGTCGTCCAGACGGCTGTCGCCGAGACGTCCGAAACGCGCCTCCTCGAAATACGCAAACCGCTCCCCGAATCGTGCCTTCACTTCTCTGGCCTTGTCCGCGTCGATGCGCGTGACGAGCACTGGCGACTGGCCACGTTCGTCGAGAGCGAAAAGAATCTCCGCAATCTGCGGTGCGCTCTTGCCTTCGCCGTAAACGACTTCGGCGACGCCCTGCCGGCGGAACCGCCCGACGTCGACCCGCGCAAAGCCCAGGTTTTCTGTTTCTGAGTCCATCGTTCATGCTCCCGGCTCAGTCCACAAGAGGCAGCGCTTCAGGTCGCCAGTTTTTGCGCCCTGCGGCATCTGCATCTTTCAACCGCGAACAAGACCGCGAACACGGCGACGCCGGCGGCGACGATGATGGCGCCGAGCACGGTGTCCTCGCGCGAGAGGTCGATGAGCCCCTCGCCGTCCATCGCGTTGGCGACGCAGTCGACGGCCCACATGAGCGCCGCACCCCAGAACATCAGCATCGTCGTGAAAAGCGCGCCAGTCGGGGCGCCGCGGCGCTTCGCGGCGAAAAAGGCGACCGTGAACGCGATCGCGGCGCTGATCGTCATGAGCTCACACATTGAGCACCTCTTTCCTGGACTTCTCCAGCGCCCACGAGACGGACACCATCGCAACCCATACGGCGACGAGCAGCACCGCCATCGCTACGCCCCGGGTGGCCATTTCGTGGAACATCTCGGAAAGCGCCTCACCGCCTTCCTTCGCGGCCGTCAAAAACGGCGGCGTCATGATGATCTCGCCGTGGTAGACGTGCTCGATCGCCAGCAGGAAGCTGCCGCCGAACATCATCTTGCAAAGCCAGTCGAGCCGGGCGACGAACGGATTGCGCGTCGCGCGTCCGGCCAGGATCGGCTTCGCGGCCTTTGCCGCAACCGCCGTGGCGAGCGGAACTGTAAAACATGCCATATCGATTTCTCCTTTCGCTTTATGTCGGTATTATACCAAAAAACTACTGTACCGCCGTCTTGCCGTACGCTCGGATGCCCATCGTCAGCGCTTCTTCACCGGTTCGGAGGCGCCGGGGCGGTAGAACATGAGCATCGCGTCGGACGTGCGGTAGAGAAGTTCGCCGAGCTTTATGTAGCCGCCCTTCTGCTCCTTGCGGCCACGGTCGCTGCCGCCGGGGAAGACGACGTGGAACGTCTCGGAATCAAAGCCAAGCCCGTCGATTATCGCTATGTCCAAGGGCCAGCGCTGGGAGATTTCGTCATTGAGCGGACGGCTCTGGCGAACGAGCATGACGGGCTGCGAGAGAAGTATCCAGCGGCGAATCTCGTCCTTCTTCGCAAGCAGCGCCTCCTCGGTCGGGCAGTTGAAAAACACAGTCTCCGGCGACTTGATCTTGAGCGCCGCCGCACATTTCGCGACCCACTCGGCGTTCTTGCCGTAGTCCGCGCCGCCCTTCTTCTTCCCCGTAGTGCGAGGCGCTGGCTTCGACGGCTTCTTCTTCCCCTTGCCGTCGCCACTCTCTTTCGCCTGCTCGAAGTCGAGAAAGCCAAGCCCCGATTCCCTGATCAGTGCTTCCATTTCTCGCCTTAGCCGGTCGACTTCTGCAAGCCGGAACTTCGGGCGCGAGTCGGACGGGTTCGAGTGGACGCGCGTTATGTCGAAATCTCCTTTGCCATTCTCGGTGCCAGGTAGCGCGCGATAGTAGTTCGCAATCGCCATCAACGCAAAAAGCGGATTCGCCGAGTTGTACACGTCGTTCTTAAGTCCGAAATACCACTGCTGTATGTACCAAGTGGAGAGGAGATGGTCGGTATCGGAAAAAAGCGTCACATCACCCTTGCCGGTCGCCTCTGCGGGAAGAATGATGCCCTTCTGGTTGCTGCTGTACCGTATGCCGTTCGCGTTTCGGGCATAGGCGCGGACGAAATTCGTGACTCCCGGCTTCAAGTCGATTATGCGCCCCTCGTAGCGGTCACGGTGATAGAGCGGGAAGAGCTTGCCTGTCTTTTCGGTCGGGTCCTTCTTAAGCCCGTAGCAGAAGCCATATTCCGTCAGTAGCGGCTCGCCTCTGTACTTGACGTTAAGCTTCGCGCGGAACGACGTCGGCATGGGCGCGTCGAGCGAGATGAGCTCCGTCTGCGGGAGAAGCGCGAAGTCGAGCTCCTGCTTAGTGAACTTTGACTCAGGCATATCGAGCTTGAAGGTGCAAGTCCCCGTTGAAGCGTCAGTCTTTATGTCCGATATCGCGATTCCTGCGGGGAGCAAGTTCGGGAGTATCGCCGCAGGGTCGCTCTTCTCGTCAAACTTGTCGCCCGGCCTCAGGTACGCAACGCCCTCTCCAATCGCCTTGTGGTCGGGATCGCCGGATCTGTACGTGTAGCAGAGATCGGGCGGCCCGAGCATCGGGGAGGTCATCGTGACGTTTATGACGTGGACGAGAAGCCCCTCGGCCGACGAGTCGCCGACTGGCGGCCTTTCGTTGTGGCAGTATTCGATGTAGAAGAGGTAGTTGGGGTGCGTAGACGGCACAAAGATTCCGAGGGGATTCAGCCCATCGCTGTCCTTCGCCGTCATCGGGAATTTCGCGGAGCGGGGAGCGAGCGTGTATTCGCCCGGCTTCGCGATCTTCGGATACGCAGCCGCAGGGACGAATGCGTGGTGGATGTAGCGGCAGTAGGCGGGCCCCGTGGGGCCATAGTCCCAAGGCAGGCACGGCGCGCCCTCGAGACCGTCGTGCTCCTCCGTCGCGTGGTAGTAGTCGGGCGAGCCGAGGCAGTGGCCGAGTTCGTGGACGAGCGTGCGGCCGTTCCCGGGATACGCGACCTGCGGGATCGAATTCGGCCACAGCGGATCGGCCCACATGACCTTGGGGTCGTATCCCGGAAGCTTGTCTATCGCCCCATTCTGCAGGGCTTCCGGCGACGGCTTTGGCGGATAGAGAGGACGGATAACTCGCTCAAGGTGATCCGGATCCTTGTTCACCGTGCGGCAGTAGACATAGCACGTATACGCGCCCTTCTTCTTAAGCTTCCCCTTCGACTGCACGAACTTGAGCGCATCTTCCCGCAGCTTGCGGGCGCGTTCGCCGCCGTCGCCGTTGTATCCGATCAGGTTCCCAAACGCATTCCAGCGGCAGTAGTAGCCGAGCGGATGGGGCGCGGTGTAGATTGTCGGGTAGACTTCGAGGACGGGCCACGTTATGCCCTGCGAATATTCCTTGTAGTAGTCGACTATCGTCGCCGAGCCGTCAAGAGAGTTAAGTGCCGAGCGCACGGCCTCGACAGACTGTGGCTGGATGCAGTCGGGGAACGCTATCACGACGAGGTCGACTTGGAACTCGCCCGTCTGCACGGGGGTCGTTCGCTCCGGCTTGAAAGTCGCCGCAGTCGTCTTCGTGACCGTTCCGCCGCGGAACTCAGCGGCGCGTTCGCTGTCGCCCGCCGGCTTCGCAGGCGCGTTCTTCGGCGGTTTCTTCGCCGGCGCGGCGGCAACCGCGAGCGACGCGAACGCGGCAATCGCCGCAAGAGCAATACTACGTCTCATCGGCGTAGATTATACCAAAATCCGCCCGCCTATTGGGCATCGGACACCAATAGACATTTCACGCAAATTTACTCATTGCGCAAAGGACACCGCCGCCATCAGTCCACAGCTCGGGACAGGTGATGGCGGGCGTCGCCCTTTACTGTCGACGCAAAAGAATTCCAGAGCGCGTTGCAGAGTCTCGGCAGCACGTCCGCCAGCAGCTCGTCCGCCGCGCGCAAGACAGCCTCCACGGGCGTCCCACGCCGGTACTTGTTTGTGGCGGCGGTGTATCCGAGCTCCACCATCTGCCTCGACAGCTCCTCTCCGTCCGGCGCGACACCGGCAGGCTGGCGCAGGCGCAGCATTCCATCAAGAAGCTCTATGGCCAGACGGCGATGGGCAACGGAATTCCTCCGCATCCGCTCGGCGCAGGCCCGGAGGTTGACCGCCAGCGCCGGAACCACGCGATCGCCGTCGCGCATGAAGTTGTGGATCGCCGTCACCAGCCCGAGGCCCGTGTCGAATCCCTTGTTGAGGTGGATTGCGCAGTCGGGACACGGCTCGTCCCCCCAGCAAGCGGCGTGCGCGGCCCGATAGAAACGCGACAGCGCCTCGTAGACGTCACCATACGCCGCGTAGTAGCGTCTTTCCTCCTCCTCCGCCCTTTTGAGCCGCTCGATCTTCCGCGAGAACCGCTTTGGCGCGACGTGTGCGGCGTTCTGGTAGTCCTCCTTGCGCTCGGAACGGTCCTCCTTTTCGCGGACGCCGAGCCGCCGAAGCGTCTCCTTCAGCGTCTTCTCGATCGCCTCGGTACCGTCCGTCAGCGCCAGCCAGCGCTCGCGCTGCCACCTGAAGGCGTTTCGCGGGCGCGCCACGCGCTCGAAAAGGTAGTTGGTGTCCGCGCTCTGCACGACGTTGCACGTCGCCTTCCCAGGCGCGAGGCGAAGTCCGCGGCCGCACATCTGCACAGTCGGCAGGCGCGAGGCGTCCCGTGCGAAGACGCTCGTCACGTCCGGCTGGTCGAACCCCTCGGACAGCATCGCGACGTTAGCGACAACCGGGACAAGCCCGCGCGCGAACGCGTCGATCTGGCGCTCCTTGTCGCTTTCGCCGGTCACCACCTCGCAGCCGACCCCCGCCGCCGCAAGGCGCTCCCTGAAGGCCACGCATTCCGCGATCGTGGAGAAGAACACGAGACTCTTTCCCCAGCGGGCGCGGTCCGCCAGGTAGAAGCGCGCGACGTTTTCCACGGAATAGGTCGGGATGAGGTACGAGTCGAACGGACTGAGGTACCCCTCCCGGATGAGGCGGGCGATGGTGCACGTGCGCACCGTCTCCTGGAAGGAAAGCTTCATCCGATCAGTCCTAAGCGGCGTCGCGGAAAGGCCGAGAGTCCACTTGGCGCGCATCTTCTCGTAGAGGAGCACGCAGCTCTGCGTCGCCTCGTGGTGCGCCTCGTCGAGGACCACGAGGTCGACCTCCGGCGGCGTCTTCTCGAACATCGAGACAGACCGGATGTTGTCGCGGTGGAGGTCGCGGTTCGCCTCCATCATCTGCAGGAGCAGGTGGCGACGTGGCGCCACCCATCCGATTTTGAGTGGACGCCCGAGACGCGCCTGCAGGCGGTGAATCGTCTCGAGCGCCATATAGGTCTTCCCAGAACCGACTGGCGACTCGAGCAGCACGGACGTGCGATTCCTTTCGGCAAACGCCGCGACGCACGAGTCGATCGCCTCGACCTGGTAGGCTCTCCGCTCGTACTCGACCATGTTACGCGGCCTCCTTCGAGAAGTCGACGCCGTTGAGGTAGAAGGCGCTCGTGCGACGCGCGTTCGGATAGAGGTCCTCGAGGTCGAACCCCTTCGAAAGCAGCGTCCCAGCGAAGGAATGCAGCGTCGAGTCGGGCTTGAGGAGGTCCGCGTGGTGCGTAGTGAGCTCCGAAGCGAAGTTCAGGAGGTCGGCGACGCTGCAGCCGACGGGCAGGAGAGGACGCTTCTTCTGTCCGATGTTCGCGAGGTCCGTGACACCGTAGCGCACGCACGGGTTCCCGGAGATTTCGTCAAGTCGCTCACGCAGCAGCATCTGGTTGCGCGTGTTCGCCACCGACCGCCTGATCAGCCCCTCCAGCAACATCACCTCGCCCACCGACGCCTTCGTGCCGGCCGCCTCGCCCATGCGCGACTGCAGCATCTCGACGCCCGACGGATTGCTGAAGGACGCGAGGAGGCGGCGGAAGTGCTCGCCGCTGTTGTCCCTGATTTCCATCTTCGTGCGGAAGAGCGGCGTCTCGGCCACCGCGCCGTTCTCGCAGACCTGTCGCCAGGTGGCGAGGCTCATGTCGGGCATGCCCGCGCCGTCCACTGGCACGCGGCAGCGTACATGCACGTGGTATGTGCTGTCGTTCGGCACCTCCCACGGGTCGTCGAGGTCGAGCATGGCGCTCAGCATGCCGTCGCCGTACTCCACTTCGCGGAGGCGGCGGTCGTCGTGCAGGACGTTCTCGATGTACTGCACGGGCATCGGCAGCCCCTTGTTCTGCGTCAAGCCGAGGACCTCCTCGTTCACGGTGTCCAAGGTCACGCGCAACGGCAGGTCGGGCTCCTTCTCGGCCGCGCGGACCATCACCTCCTGCGGCGAAAAGAACCCGAACACGCCATAGGGGATGTCCAGCTCGGCGGCCAGCGTCTTGTAGAAGCGCGTGGTCGGCTTGTAGGTCGTCCCGTCGATTGCAAGCCCATTGATCTTGCTTTCGTCGCTGTCCAGCACCTCCACCATCTGGCGAGGCGTGATCGGCATCGGCTCGAAACGGTCGCCAACGCGGCCGTTCAGCCCAAGTTTCTCTGTCATCTTCATTGTGTTTCTACCTCCATTTGCGGTTTAGTGGCGGCGCAAGAAAAGTCCGCCCCCAACATAAAACGCGGCATTCCTCAAATCTTACGCGACTTCCCTGGCTTCGCCGGGGTGTCGGTAGCTGATCACGCAGCCCCAGAAAACGGCGCTCGATCCAGAGAAGAAGTCACGTTATTTCATCGCTACGCGCACTTTGAAGAAGTTGTAGTTCGCCTCCTGCCCGGAGGTGACTGGCGTCCAATCTCCCGAGAGGAGCGACTTCCGTCCGAAGACGGTGTAGGTGCGCTTTGCGGCCTCGGTCGCTGACAGCACGGGCGTCCATGAAATGACGGGCGTTCCGCCGCTCATGTCGATCGTCGCACGGAAGAGATCGTTCACGTCCGTGGGGTCCGTCCCCGCGACGTAGTCCTGCCACACCTGCAGCGCATTCCCCGCCGCGTCCTTGTCCGTGCTGTCGGCGAGGTACGGATAGAGGTCGTACGGCGGATACGTCATGGCCGCCGCCGCAAACGGCAACAGCGCAAGCGCTTTCGCAATTGCATCTCTCACGATCTGAATCATCTTCCTTTTCGAGTTTTCAACGGACATTCTACCACGCCATTTCCTGCAGCGTCAAGAGCGAACCGCGCGAACGCGCGACGCTCCCGGCAATCGCCTCCATCCTCGGCGGCGAACGCCAGCCGCCGGCAGGGGTTCCTTCTCAGAAGTAGATGCGCTCCTCCACCCAGGGCGGAACCGGCTTCGAATCTGTCGTGGATGTAGTCCATGCCGAGGGGAGCGGCGAAGTTCGCGTGCGCGACCGCGAAACCGTCGCCCTCGTACACGGCCGTCGGCTCCTCCGCTTATGCGGCGAAGCCGATGGGATGGCTGCGCTCGCCGTCTTTCTTGACCGCGCACTCCTCCTTCAGCGCCGCGAGACGGTCCTCGTTCGTCGCCTCCTCGCCGAGGTAGAAGAGCTCTTGCCTCACGGTGCGGAAGTCTCCCGGCGCGAGGTTGCGGAGCTGCTTGAGCTCGGCGGCCTCGGCCTCGGAGAGCTTCGTGCCGAACATGCGCTCGAAGAATGCGCGCGAGCCGTTCTCGTCGAGGTAGCCGAACTCCAGCTTGAACGTGAAGCGGCGCATCGTCGCCGGGTCGAGATTCTTCGAGAAGTTCGTCGCGGCAATCATGATGCCGTCGAAGTTCTCCATCTGCTGGAGGAGCTCGTTCACCTGAGTCACCTGCCAGCTCTGGCGCGCGTTCGCGCGGTCGTGGAGAAGTCCGTCGACCTCGTCGAAGAACAGGATGGCGTGCTCCGCCTCGGCGCGGCGGAAGGCCTTCGCGATGTTCTGCTCGCTCTCGCCGACCCACTTGGAGAGGAGGTCGCTCCCCTTCACCACCATGACCTTGCGGTCGAGCTCCCTGCCGAGGTACTTGACGAACTCGGTCTTGCCGGTTCCGGGAGGCCCGAAGAGGAGGACGTTCATGCGCGGCCTGTCGACCGACGCCTCGCCGAAGGCCGTGTCGAGGTAGTTGCGCGCGGCCTTCACGACCTTCTCGAGCTTGACCTTCCCCTTGATGTTCAGCCCCTCGAGCGAGTAGTCCTTCGCGGGGAGGAAGCGGTTCGAGTCCTTCACGCCCATGAGCTTGCAGTGGGGCTTCATGAGCGTCGCGACGAGCTCGTCAACCTTGTCGGCGGCGGGAGCCATGCGCTTCACGTTCGAGAGGACAGTGGAGATTCCGCCCGCGCTCGTCTCGTACTTCGCGGAGTACTCGGCGATCTTCCCCTCGGGGATGAGGTCGCCGAGCTCGTGCTTCGCGACCTGGTTGCGCCAGATGGCTGCGCGCTGCGCGCCGTTCAGGCGCTCGAAGCAGATGGAGTAGTCGAAGCGGCGGCGCACGGACTCGTCCATCGCCGAGGCGGGGGCGTTGGAAATCCAGACCGCCGGGAGCTTCATCTCGTCGAGGAGGGTGTTCATCACGCCCTTCTCGGTGGACTTCCCGCCGCCGAAGTCGAAGCCGAAGAGGCTGAATCCGCAGGAGCTCCCGCGCAGCAGCTCGTCAGCCTCGTCGACAATCATCATGCTGTCGGACGCGTCCTCCTGGGTGTTGCACACCTTGATGCCGACCATGCGCGCCTCGGCCTTCATGTTCTTTCCGTCCTCGTCACCCTGCTTTACCTCGAACGCGGTGCGCCCGAGCTCCTTCGCGAGGCTACGCGCGAAGCTCGTCTTGCCGGTGCCGGGGGCTCCGTAGAGGAGGATGTTGCACTTGCCGACCTTGCCCGAGAGCATCTTCTTGAGAACCTCTCCGTCGCCCTTCGAGAGCTCGCCGTAGTAGTCCCACGGAAGGACGTCGGCAAAGTCGGTCTTCGTGTAGAAGCGACGCTCGATGGTCTCGTCCGTCGTGCCGTCGAGGTATCCGCCGAGAGTGCGGCGGCTGAAGTCGTAGTCGTTGTCAAGGAGGTTGAACTTCAGTATCGCGCCGTCGGGCGAGAGCGCCTTGACGACTTCCGCGTACGAGCGGTCGAGCGCCATCGCGTAGTGGAGGGGCTTCTCGCGGTCCTCGATGCGGACCGGCCACGCGAAGCACGTCTGATCGCGGATGTAGGCGAAGACGAGGATTTCCATCTCGAGGTCGTTCAGCTTCATGACGCGCTTGAGCTCTGCGAACCTGCGCGCCACCATGTCGCGTGAGCCGTCCGAGCAGTCCGACTCCATGCTCTCGAAGACCGCCTCGAGCACGGCGCGGCACTTGTCGCGGCTGCCGGGGGTGTTCCAGAGTGCGCAGAACACTTCGTCCAGAGGGTCGGAGAGGTCGAGCCTGCAGCTGCGGGACTTCGCCTTCGACATCTCCTCCAGCTCCTTCGGGCTGTACGCCGCCTCGATGAGCTCGACCGCCTTGTCGTGGTCGAAGCAGTTGCGCACGACGTCGAAGAAGTCGTTGTCGCGGCAGTCGCTGTCGAAGTTCTTCACCATGTTGCCGGTGAACTTGACGAGCTTGCGGAACATGAACGACTGCGGAACCTGCTTGAATTTTGCCATGATTGTTGTTGCCTTTCCTTTGTTTGTTTTTTAAATTGGTTGGAATTAGAGCACCTTGTCGACGATTCCCCACGCCTTCGCCTCCGCGGCGGACATGAAGTGGTCGCGGTCAGTGTCGTTCTCGACATCACCGACCTTCTTCCCCGACGCCTCGGCGAGGACTTCGTTCAGAATCCCCTTGAGGCGCAGTATCTCGCGCGCCGTGATTTCGATGTCGCTCGCCTTGCCCTGCGCGCCGCCCCACGGCTGGTGCACCATGATGCGCGCGTGCGGGAGGGCGAAGCGGCGCCCCTTCTCGCCGGACGCGAGCAGCACCGCCCCCATCGAGGCCGCCTGCCCGACGCAGTACGTCGCCACCGGACACTTCACCATCTTCATCGTGTCCAGAATCGCGAGCCCCGCCGTGACGCTTCCGCCGGGCGAGTTTATGTACATCGCAATCTCCTTCTCCGGATCCTGCGCCTGCAGGAAGAGGAGCTCCGCCACGACCGCATTCGCGGAGTCGTCGTCGATTTCGCCGCCCACGAACACGATGCGGTCCTTGAGGAGCCGCGAGTAGATGTCGTACGCGCGCTCGCCGCCGCCGGTCTTCTCGACCACCATCGGAATCAGTCCTGCCTTTTCGTTCATTGTCTTTTTCTCCTTATTTGTGTCATCCCCTGAAAAACTCCTCGGCGCTCATCAGATCGACATCGCCTAAGCCGCAATCCTCCGCTGCACCCGCGGCTTTTGCGGCAGCGCCGGCTTCGGTCTTTGCCGCCGCGCGCTCGGAGATGATCTTCTCCGCCTTCGCGCGCGTCACGCCGTAGATGCGCATCACCATCCGCGCCTTGATGTCCGCGAACGTCTTTTTCGTGCGCCCCCTCCGCCTGCGCGGAGAGGACATGGAGCCCAGCCCCCGGTCGCTTTCAATCCCGCCGAAGAATTCCTCAGCAGTCATGATCTCATCGTCGTCATTCATTGTGTTTTTCTCCTTCTTTAATCGTCTTGGCATAAGCATAGAACGTGCCAACCCAGCACTCATTACATCCAACGGCAAAATAATTGATTTTCGTTCATAATCTGACCACCTTGTCAAATTCTGACCACTTCACGCCGCGAGCCCGAGTCCGGACGAGCGCGCCTCCACCCGGAGGGCGCGCTGAACCACTTCGCCTCGGTGTCGGGGAGGTTTTCACCGTAGGCCTCGCGGGACTTTATGTGCATCAGCTTGTGAAAGGCCTCCTCGACGGCATCCTCGCGGTCTGCGTAGGAGTAGCGGCTGCTGAGGCTGTTCACGAGCGGCAGGCGGAACTTCTCGTAGTACTCCCCCCACATCTCGCGGTTCGGATAGGCAACAGGCGTAGTGGCATCGAGTATCATTGTGTTTTTTCTCCTTTTTTTGTTTTTAAATTCGTCCAGCACCAGGCGCGCAGACCCCCGCGCCGCAAATGCATGATCATTCCCTTTACTCAATAGTCTCCCTTCTGGCATTTCTTTCAAAATATTTTTCAAAAAAATCTGAACGCGGAAATTTCCGCGGCAATCGACAAATATCTTTTTCATTGCGCTTCGCACCGTCGTCGATATAAAGAACGACTGAACTGACAGCGAATTACAAAGATTATTCAAAAATTTTTCACCCACCAAAATATTAAAGCAGAAACCGTGCCAACGCGAAAGCCGAGCGAAATCCACTATGCGCCGCCACAGGACTATCCAAGAAAATAGCACCTATCCGATTGTATAAGAATACAGCGGAGTGTCCACCGTCCTTCTTGAGGGCGCGTCCTCACGGTAGTTCCTGACCATGTTGAGCCAGTACGCCATGACCTTGTCGAGAACGTAGTACGGACTCATTCGGCGCGACTACGCGGTTGATGTCTGTGTCGTGGGGATGTTCGCGACCGTCGACGGCAAGCGTTGCCGCAGGCGCTACCAAATGATCGTATTCGATCAGCGGAACAGGTCTTCGAGCGTAACGACGCTCTGCACGTTGCCGGAATACTTGTTGCGCTTCACCCCGAAAGACGTTATCATGACCACGCGCACACCTTAAAAATTGAGATTTGGATGACTATCAATTATTTTGTACCTGATACTCATCCAAATCTCTCCGAAAACAAGAGCTTTGGATGAATATATCGCCGCCGCTACTACAGCATGGCAACTGGTCTCTTCACTTCCACTCAAACTTGCGCACAAACCGCCCGACGTCCACCGCCCGGATCTCCACCTTCACGTAAACAAGGAGACGCAGCGTCCCGCTGCGTCAACGGGTAGCACCAACTCGCCTAATCTGCATGTTGTAAATTAGGCGAGTCTGACAGCGTAACAAACACTTCTACTTCTCGTGCCTACCGGTTGGGCTGAAGGGGCAGGCGGGGCCGGACGGAGTTCACGCCTCAGCAGACTATCTCCTGCGTCATGAACTCGGCGCGGTACTGCTTGAGGAAGTACTGGTCGGTCATGAGCGAGAGGTAGTCCGCGACGATGCGGGCGGGCGCAGTCTCGTCGCGGTAGGAGGACGGGAAGTGGCGCAGGAAGTCCCGCCACACAGCGCTCTCCCTGTCGTCACGCTCGACCGCTTCGAGATAGACCTCGAAGAGCATCGCCATCATCCGCGTGAACCTGCCGCGCTGCTCGGCGAGGAGGTCGCATCCGTAGATGCGCGCCCCGTTGAACGCCTTCATCTCCCTGTACGCCTCGAATACTTCGGGCGAGAACTCGAGATGGCCCTTGCCGAAGCTGTGCTCGACGATGTCCGTGCAGAGCGTCCCGATGATGTCGGTGTTGCGCTTCCCGAGGACGCTCGCGCACCTCTCCGGGACGTCCGTCCGCTTGATTATGCCGACGGCGATCGCGTCCTCCATGTCCTTGCCGATGTAGGAGATTATGTCCGATACGCGCACGACGCATCCCTCGAGCGTGGACGGGAACACCTGGCGGTCGAAGCCGGGCGTCTTCATGCACTCGGCGAGGTTCGCCTCCAGCCTCTCCCACGTGAGGTTCCTTCTGTCGTACTCGTACACCGGTGCCTCGATCTCGCCGTTGTGCCCGAGGATTCCGTCGAGAACCGGCAGCGTGAGGTTGAGCCCGCGCCCGCCCTTCTCGAGGTGCTGCAGCACGCGCACGGACTGCGCGTTGTGCATGAACGTGCCCGCGCCGTGTTTCGCGAGCAGCCTCGCGAGCTCGGCTTCGCCGGTGTGCCCGCACGGCGTGTGGCCGATGTCGTGTCCGAGCGCGATGGCCTCGATGAGGTCCTCGTTCAGGCGCAGGCAGCGTCCGATTGACCTCGCGATCCTGGAGACCATCTGCACGTGGAGGAACCTGCGCGAGACGTGGTCGTTCCTGACCTGGAAGAACACCTGCGTCTTGTCCATGTACCGCGCGTAGGCGTGGCAGTGCATGATGCGGTCCGCGTCGTGCGCGAACGGCGTCCTGAAGTATCCGCGCTCCCCGCGCTCCGCGGCCCTCCTGCACGCCGCGGGGTCGCTGCTGAAGCACGCATGCTCCCCGTCCAGCACCGCCCTCTCGACATCAAGGCTCGACTCCGCGACCCGATGCAGCACTTCCCCGTCTTTTTCCATACTGTCTCCTCCTGTTGCCGTCTACTTAATCGCACGACATTCCTCTGCAAGCGAACGCATCGGACGCTCCACAATGCCACGGACGCCGAGTTCGTCCAGAAGCTCGTCAGAGCAGGTGGTGATGTACGAGCAGTTGCGCGAGGCATACCACTGTCCGGTTGAAAGCGCGGCCGCGACACGTTCCGACGTCAGGCTGGCGAACCTCACGCCCCCGCTCCGCCAGAGGGTCGACAGAAAACCCATCGTGGTCCAGTCGCCAGAGCCTTCAGGATTGATCACGTTGTCGTTGACGAAGCCAGGGACCACCTGCCAGTCATGACCGGGGAAGCGGAACCGCGCGCCTTCCGGTCCGCCGAGCGTCTGGATGAAGAGCTTGTCAGGGTAGCGGTCCACGAACGAGACTTCGGGGAAGTCTTCGTTGGAGAACTTGACGACATCCGCGAGCTCGACACTCTTCATACAGGCCGGATCCTTGGGGTTGCAGGGCTCGAAGTAGACGAGCGTGCCCCTCTCCCTGAGTATCCGCGCGAGCTCGCGGTGTCCGGCCGCGGCGGTGTCGAAGAAGAAGACGTCCGGGACGAAGTCCAGCCCCGCCGCGAGCTCCCGCGCCTGGTCGATCTTGATGTACTTCCAGCGCGGGAACCGGCTATTGACGCCGGCTGCCTTGTCCTTCGCGTTGGAGGTGTGGATGGCCTTCCTGTTCGGCCCGCCCTCCACCTTCGTCGTACATACGGTGAGGAGCGTCGTCCCGCCATCCGGCCCGTTGGTGACGAACCGCGTGTCGCAACCGAAGTCCGCAAGGCCGCATTTCAGGAGCCGCCCCTCCTCCGTATCGTCGAAGCGACCGATGGGGAGGGCATGCCAGCCGAGGACGGCGAGCAGCTTGGAAACCACCCCGCCTGTCCCGCCGACCTCGCGGGCCATGACCTGTTCGGGAGCCTTGCGGTTCTCCTTCCAGGTGATGGTGTCGTAGTTGAACATGCCGCCGATCAAACACGTAGGTTTACTCATTTTTTCCTTTCTAGGACGAACATTGGGGAACACTCTAAAGATAGACTACTGTCGAGATTCTTCGCCCTTACGGACATTCTGCAAAATTTTTATGTAACCCAGCGCATCGTCGGGCAGTCTATAGTCCAGTTGCCCGCGATCGCGCAGTTCCATCAGCAGTCGGCCAAGAACGTTCGGCCCGGAAAAATTCACTCCGTCGACCGCAGGCTTCACGCCCCAGCAGTCCGGCTGCGCCTTTGGAAAGGTCGTCTGATCTTCCACGATGAATCTGCCGCGGCTCCGCTCAAGTTCAGTCCGGAACAGCTCGCACTGCTCGTATTTCCTCATAAGCGCGAACTTCAGCGCATCGAGGATCATCGAGCCCCAGTCGGGACGGCGATACGCCTTCTCGTAGCTCTTGACCGTGCGCTTGACCTCATGGCAGATCTTGTCGTTTGCGGTGATGCCGTTCCATATCCTCTTGATGATCTCCGGATCCTTGAACTTCATCAGCTGGAAGACCTGTTCCGCGTTCTTGAACGCAACGCCGTCGACGACAATCGGCGTAGCGTAGAAGTTGCAGAAGACGCCCCACTCCTCGGCGACCTTCCGGATCCGCACGCAGTCGGCGATAGGATAGGTCTGATACCCGAAATACTCCGGATAGTTGTCACGGATGAACGCGGCGACACTGTAGAAACTCATGCCGACACCACCTCCCGGCTTGTCAGGACCCACTTGCCTTTCTGCTGTTCGACGTCGATCTTCTCGATCTTGAGGATCCTGACGTTTTTATCGCAGAAGACGGCGACGTTCTTCTCGCCGTCCGGCTTGCTCTGCGCCGTCGGCCAGACATTGAAAAGGATCCCGAGTCCGTTCAGAAGTTCCGCCGCGGACTTCTCCTCCTCGAGGCCGTTCGTACTTGAACCCGTCAGCGTCATCCCGATCCACTTCCTGAACAGCTTGCCGTGTTCCAGTACCTTCGCCGGCGCCTTTATCCCCAGCGCCGACTCTACCTTCGCAACGATAGACGCATTCGGCGGCGGTTTCGACATGAGGTGATTATCTTCCGTCAGGTCAGGAATCTCGACGGTATAGAGGTAGTGCGCGGGGGCCTTCACCCCCTTCAGCGCACGCGGATTGGAGTAATGAACGGCGGACCTCTCGGACTCTGTCAGATAAACGCCGAAGCCATACTTGATGCCCGTACCGGCACCTGCGCGGCTTAAGTCGAACCCGTCAAACAGCTCAGGGGACCCATGGTACATTATCATCTGCAGCTTCCTTTCACGCGTTGTTGTTTTGAATCACGTCCTTTCAGTTATGTATAAACGATGACTTTTTCTGAGCCTTTCATACAATCCGCAAAATCATATCGCAATGCCTGTGTCGCGCTCGATCTTCCTCTCCAGCGCCGCCGTCAGCGCCTTCTCGGCCCCCACGATCACCGCGCGCTTCTTCGCGCGCGTGATGCCCGTGTACACTATCTGCCGGTTGAGAAGCGGATGCTTCTCGTCGTCCGGCAGCACCACCATCACGTTCTCGAACTCCGACCCCTGGCTCTTGTGAACCGTCATAGCATACGCGAGCTCGTGCTCGGGGAGAAGCCCGACAGGGCACACCGCGACCTTGTCGCCCCGCGGGAACAGCACCGCCATTCCGTCAGGTCCCTTCACGGTCACGCCGATGTCCCCGTTCCACAGATTCCGCTCGCGCGTATTGCGCGTCACCATGACAGGCACGCCAACCCTCGACAACGGGTTCGCGGGGCGACGTCCGCCGAATCGCTCCGTGACAGCAAGGTCATTGAGCGTGGTTGCACCAAACGGCCCATTGCGGACAACGGTCAGGATACGCGAACGGTCGAGCCAACCGAGCAAATCCCTGACCGCATCAGTTTTCTTACCGTCCTTGAATACGCCATCCGTCGGCTCCACCGCTTTCGCGGCGGCGACAAGCCCCCCATCTTCAAGCAGCCCGTAGTTGCGAACCCATGCGAGTATCAGATTGCGGAATGCAGCCGGGGTCATGGACTCCCCCAGTTCGTAGTAGAACACGCGATTGATGTTGTCATCGTCCGTCTTGGACAAGGTTTCCGTCCAAGACTCGCCGTCAACCGGCAACTTCTTGACCGATTCCTCAAAGAGGATTTTGTTACCGTCATTTACCGCGCGGGCGCAATCGGCCAGCGCCCCCGTAAAGCGGTTCGATTCCTTCAGCTCGACGACCGTCCGCTCGTCGAAGTTGGCCACCACGTCGCCCAGCACCGCCCCTGCGTCAACGGACGGCAACTGGTCCTTGTCGCCCAGCAGCACCAGACGGCATTCGTCGGGCAGCGCCTCGAGGAGCGCCTTCATCAGATGCACGTCGACCATCGACGACTCATCGACGACAACCAGCTTGTACGGAAGCTGGTTCTCCTTCGTATACTTCCAGTTCGGCGGCAACCCGCCCAATGTCGTGTGGATCGTCGCGCCTGACATCTCCTCGATCTGACGTTTTATCTCCGGCGGCATTTCAACCGCCGCGGCGCACTGGTCATGTATCGACTCCCCCATCCGCTGTCCGGCGCGCCCCGTCGGCGCAACCAACGCCACATCTTCGCCAGTGATGCCGCCGCTCTCCATCAAGGCGCGCAAGATTGCGCAGACCACCGTCGTCTTTCCCGTGCCAGGTCCTCCAGTGACCACGGTAAACCGACGTTTCCCGGCCGTACTTACAGCCTGCTGCTGTTCGGCATTCAAAGAGAACTGGCCATCCTTGCCGTTGAAGCGAACTGCCCTCTTGACGATATCCTCCGCCAATTCGCCAATATCATTTTCACTTGCCATCTCGCCCAGCCTGTCCGACACAGCCTTCACCGAATCCCAGACTCGCGTGAAGAACCAGCCCTTTTCGGACTTGGCGACGTCCTTGCAAACAACGATCTGCCCATCACCTTTCGCCAGCGTCTCGCCTGCCGCAACCGCGTACCGATCCCAGCACGCGCCCACATCGACAGGTTTGTTGTGCGCCCCGTCATCGTCGTCCCCCATCCGCACGGCAGCCTTTAGGATGTTTTGGCCCCTGTCGATTCTGAGGAACGTGTTGCCGGCTTTCAGCGAAAGCTGCATCGCGGCCAAGAACAGATACACGCCAGGGGTCTCGGCATGCAGATGCTCCGCGACGTCGCGTGCGGACTGCATGTCCGAAAGCGACAGCCCCCCTCCCGCTAGAATGCGTGCGAGTATGTTCCGGACATCCTCCGCTCCATCGCCTTTCACCGGGATTCCAAACAGATCCAACCGCCGTTCTGCTTCTTGAATTGTCATGACAAATTCCCTCTCACTTCAATGCGTTTTTGATTGCCGCGCGGCAGGACTCCTGCGAAATCGCCGCAGCGTCGGCGACGAATACACCCGCATCCCCTTCCAGACGCTCCGACTTCTCGCCCGCGCGCACAAACATGTAGGCGACACCGCCGAGTTCGGCCCCGCGCAGCCAATACCGGACCGCCTGCGAGTAGAACTGATACTGGAGATGATAGTCCGACGCCGTCATCGCGCGCCCCAGCGTTTCCGTCCCGTAGCTGGGCAGCGAATTCGTCTTCCAGTCAAGGATGTAAACCGGGCCGTCCCTGCCATCGGGACGAACAAGTAGATCGATCTTGCCGTTGAACGTGCTTTCGCTCTGTGGACCGTTCGCCACACCATCATCGCCCAGCACATTCGCGCGATTCACAACAAACTCTAGCTCAGCCCGACGATTGGACGTGCCAATTTTCCTGAGTACGATTGGTCTGCCGCCAATGACAATCGGGACATTCAACGCACGCCAAACCATGCGGGCCAGCACGCGTTCAGTGGTGTCGCCATGCTCGCCCTCCTGGGACTCAACCTGATGCCTGCGCATGATCTTGCGAATGAGATTCAGGAAACGTTCGTCTTTTCCCACATCCGCAAACTTCTTCGCCTTTCCTACCGTACAGAACCCCGGTGTCTTGCCGTCGGAATCGTCGTTGTTGCACAGCGTCTCCATAATTTCATGGAACACGTCGCCCGAGATATTGTTGCGCGGCAGGAGCGTCTTTTCTTTCTTCAGCGATGCAACATCGTCATTGTTTTCGTCGTTTCTGGAGTCACCTTCAGGTTCCGCCGACTGCTTCGCCTTCCGATGGACGGACGAATACGAATCGTTATCGATCTTCTGCCGCGTAAGCGCCTTGGCATCCAGCTCGTAAACCTTGATTCCGGCAGCCGCGCCGTTGCCGGTTCCCTCGACCTTAGTCTCTTCTTCCGTCTCGGCATTGGCCTTGTCCTTGATTGCGGATTCCGCAGTCTTGGCACGCTCAGAAACCCTGATCACCGCCGCCTTCGCCGCATCGTCGCTTCCGAAAAACGCGCGAATGCCGCGGGCAAGGAAGCCTGAATTTGGATTGCTCTCCTGAATCAGCAACGCCGAACCAACGCTGCCGATGCCGGTTTCACATACTTCAATTTTTTCTTTTGTCTTCTTGTCCGTACCTGTTATTCTTTGATGCTGCGCCCATTGCGACCAGGGAAGGTAAAGTTTATGCTCAGCGCGGGTCAACGCCACGTAGAGAAGTCGTTTCTCCTCGCGAATGGCCTTTCCCTTCTCCTCGACCTTTGCCTGATATGCAAGCTCTCCAAATCCCCACGCGATGAACACGACGGGGTACTCAAGCCCTTTCGACACGTGCATCGTCATGATCTGTACGCGGTCGGCCTCGGACTCCTTGCGCCGCAGCGCCCCGTCCTCGCCCGCGCGCTTATCGTCCTGACGCCAGGAGCGAAGAACGTCCGCGAACTCGTCGATGGTCTGCGCCTTGCGCCCGACACATTCCAGCAGCTTGTCGAGGATTTGCCGCGTCGCCGCCCAGCTGCGGTCGAAGTCGGGATCATCCTTGCTCGGATGCGCGAGCAAGGTGTCGTTCATCACGCTCTCGAAGAGCTTGCTCCACTCCTTCTTGGAGACAAGCTCCTGCCAAATGTCCAGCCGTCTGGAAAATTCGCGGTCTTCCTGCTTGCGCCGGACCTCAAGCTGATCAGGACTGTACCCGAAAAGCGGCGTCAGCAAAAGTGCCTCAAGCCGTCCGCGCCGGCTGGGAACGGAAAGGAAGTCAAAGAGCGCCAGCAACGCCTCGGCTTCGGCAGAGGCATAGATTCCCTGCTCCTTGTAGATTGAAAAGGGAATATTCGCGGCGGCAAGGATCTCCCGCGCCTTGTCCGCATCGGCATGCCCGCGCACAAGAATGCACATGTCGCGATAGGAGAACGTGTGCGGTTCTTTTTTCCTCGTGTCCTTGTCCACGGTCGTATAGGCATACTCCAGCGACACGAGTCGCTTGATCTCCCGCGCCGCGTTGCGCAGGAACTCAGGCAGGCAGCGGGTTTTATTTCCATATCCCGAATTGGTGGACGACGGAGTCTTCGGTGGTTTATTCTCTGGGATTGACTCCAGCAACTCCACCGGCTCGCCGAACTCTGAATGGTAATCGATTCCATCGAATTTCTTGGTTCCATGTGGCGGCGGATTGACAGCTTCATAGGTGATGCTTCCGTTTCCTTCCTTCATGCCGTCGAACCAGGAAGGATCGGCTCCGACCTTCTCACCGAAGATTTTATTGAACGCATCAACGAGTTTTGGCGAGGAACGGAAAGTCGTTTTAAGCCTCATGGCTTTGTCATCATCTCCATCGGTAATCTCATTCTTCGCGTCAAGATAGGCACGGACATCCGCTCCCCTGAAGGAATAGATCGCCTGCTTGGGGTCGCCGACGACCAGCAGCGCTCCCTGCTTCGGATTGGGTCCGTCGTCGATCTTGTTGACCTTATCCGAGAAGATGTTCTTGAATATCTCCCACTGTTTGCTGTCGGTGTCCTGGAATTCGTCCACGAGCGCAAGCCGGTATTTGCGGCGGATGGACTTGAGCAACTCGCTTTTCTCTCCCGATTCGGACTCTGCGACGATGACATCGTGCGCTCGATTCACAAGATCGTCGAATGTCAGTGCGGACACTTCCTCCTTAAAGCGCTTGAACACCGGCCATGCAAGGAATGCGAGATCTGCAAGCATCTGAGAGGAAAGCACGTTTTTGACATCGGTCAGCGCTTGGGCGAAATCCTTGACATCTGGCCGAAGATCAAAAAGCCTTACCCCTTTCCCATGTCCGTTCACGGATGGGTTCATCTTCTCACAGCTAGCGGCACATTCGGTAACTGCCTGAATGAACTCGGACAAATCTTTTGAAGCAAGCTTCTCTTTCCCATCCTCAATCGCGCGGACAGCCAATTCAAAACCTGGTCTCGCCTTTGCGTTGACTTCTATTCCCGTGAAATCGAAACTTGTGCCTGCCGCAATGTTGGACAGTTTTCCACGGACGACATCATCAACAAGCTGTGGTGCTTCCAGCCGTTGATCCTGTTGCGCACAGTCCCTCAACTTCGCTTCCGCCGCAGCGACTAGATCATCTGGGGTTGTCAGGCCTGCGGCTTTCATATAGGCGTCGTACGACTCGCCATAGCGCGCCTTGAAATCGTCGCCGAAAAGAGCCGTCCGGACGGCGCGGTGGATGAGGTCTTTATCCGAGCCTCCGATTTCCACCTGCATCGGGACGCGGTTCTCGAAGGCGTATTCCGTCAGCAAGCTGCGGCAGAAGGAATGAATTGTGCAGATCGTGACCTCGTCAAAGTCCGACGGCAGGCAACCTGCCTCCTCAAGCACCTTGCGGATACGGTCCTTGAGCTCGCCCGCCGCCTTCTCCGTATACGTCACGAGCAGCAGGTTCTTCACGCTGTCGATCTTCTCCTCAACCAGCAGCTTGAGGACGATGCTCTGGAGCGTGTAGGTCTTGCCTGTCCCCGCAGACGCCTCGATTATGGCATCCTTGTCATAGTGTATCTGGTTGCAGACGAAGTTATCGTCGTGAAAGATGCCATCCTCGCCACGTTCGCCTAGACGCTCTTTGATAATTTCTTCATTCATGGTCCGCCTCCTTCTCAGCCGTCTCCATACGAATGCCGCTCAATGGCAGCTTGTAGCGATCCTTGCAGATTCCCTCAAGCTCCTTGCCAGTTTCAGGTTCGCGTTTGAACCGCTCAAGATTCTGCTCCAGCACCAGGTCGTTGTTGAAGGAATGGCTTGAATTGTCATGATCTTCGGTCGTCACCTTCTCCAGTATCTCGTTCCAGACATCCAGCTGTGTTCTCTCGTTCAGGGCATCCAAAAGTTTCAAGGCCGGCAAAAGTTTCTTGCTGGTGAAGTCGACCATCTTGCCGTCACTTTCATACATCAGGAAGGACCGCGCGAGTGTTTCGAGATACTTGCCCGCCTTCTCGGCGTCGATGCCGCTCCATGTCCAGGCAGAAGTTGTCCCGTTCGTGAGATCGACAACGCCAATCTTCAATCTTTGCGCCGTGCATTTCCCTGAGTGCAGGCCCATCAGGTAGGCAAGAAAGGCGTCAAAGCATCTTTCCGACGGCAACTTGGGTGCCTGCTTCCCCAGCCATCCCGTCACAAGCACCGACACTTCGCCCGACTCTTCTTTCCAGTTTGGGATCTCGGCGACAAAGCGCACTTTCAGTTCATCCGGTCCGCCAGTCCTGAACTCAGCCGGGCAGTCAAGATGCAACGTGTTGTCTTTGCCGTCGGAGAGCGCAAAGTCCGCGATGAATTTCTTGATTCCGTTCAGCCCCGCCTCCGCCTTCTGCAGGATCGCGCTTTTGGCGTATTCGCCGAGGAATCCGGTGGGCATCTTCCCTGCAAGCTGCAGGCGGCGGAACTCTTTTTCAACTTCCCTGGCCGCATCGGGATCGAGCCACTTGGCCTGGAGGCGCCAATCGTCGGGCCCGTTCAGAGAGCCAAGCGGACTATCCGGGTCAAGGTCGGTTTCAAGATACCCCGCCACGCTGATGCCGAAGCGATAACGCATCACGGCACGGACAGGATTCTTCAGGAATTCCGCCAGGACCTTCGCCGAAAGTTCAACCCTCGGCTTTGCCTTCTCCTCCGTGGCCGCCTTGACTTCAGGTTTCGCCCCTTTCCCCTCGGCGCGCGCGCGCGCCAGTTCTCGCGCCGCCTTAGAGTACGTCGGCAGCAGCCCCGCGAAGGGATCACCCTCCGCCCAGACGATGTCGTCTGTCGGACGCTTCTCTCCCTCCTTGCGCGGCCCCGCCTCTCCACGCTCCAAAAGCGGATAACCCAAGCGCTTCTTCTTGCCGTTCTCCAGGACATCCATGTGGAACTCCTGGAACTTCGGCACCTTCTCCTCCGTCTGCGTGTCGTAGTCCAGCACGTGATTGCCGATGAACTTCTCCACATCCAGCACGATGCCGGACGGGAACAGCTCCGCGTCCTTCTCGATGTCCCTGTTGGGATAGCTGAGAACCAGCCGGTCGCGAACCGACATGATGGATTCAAGGAACAGGAACCGGTTGCGGTTCGGGATCGAGACATCGCCCAGACGCCAGCCCGTTCCGCGAACGTCGAGCGTCGAGTCGCTTGCGCGCCCCGGGAAACCGCCCGCGCCCATGCCCATCATGTAAACCTGCTTGAACGGAACCGCGCTCAGGGAGGAGAACCCGCCGATCGTGACGCCACTCGTCAGGAAGCTGCCCTTGCGGCAGGGAATGCCGCCCACGAAATGCTCCACTGCGGACGCGGCCAGCTCAAAACTCTGATTCCCGGAGATGTCCCCCAGCGAATAGAGCGTCCCGATCACGGACGGACATACCTTGTTCTCGAGCTTGTCATCCTTCTCGACCGCAAGATACGTCTTAGCAAGGCGTTCCAAGCGCTCCGCCCAGCAGTCCGCCCGCGTCCCGTCATCGCGCCGTGCGGCCAAAAGCGGCAGCGCGCGCGGACTCCCCGAACCGTCGAACAGCGTGTCGGAAAGGTCGCGGTACAGCAGCTCCACGACTTCAGAGAGCTTGAGCGCCGTGTCGCCGCCGTCGTTGACGAGCGGCAGGTCGCCACCCTCCCCGTCGCCGACCTTGTCGGCAAGCCGTGCAAGGCGAAGGCGCTTCAGCGCCGACGACCAGTCGAAATATCCCGGCCCATTCTCGTCATCATGCTCGAAACCGTCGAACGCACCGATCTTCTCGGTCAGCTCACGCCATGATACGACGTCCTCGCGCGCAAACCCTAGCGCGCGCTGCACACATGGATTCTCCAGCACGTTGAAGAGCCGCTCGCGGTTCAGTCCCCTGCGTCCGAGCTCGATCAAGGAGAGGAACCCGCGAAGGTAATTGCTGTCGTCGCTGGCGGACGTGTCCAGAAGGCCGTAGGGCACCTCGCCGCGCGCATCGAATACGGCCTCGATCACCGGACGGTACGTCTGCATGTCCGGCACGATCACGGCGATGTCCGAGAACGAGCAGGCCTCCCACGGACGTTCTCCGCTCTCCTCCGGCTTCCAAACAGCGCCGAGAATCGAGTTGTACACCATCTCGACCTCGCGGCGCACGCCGGGCGTGCCGACAATCTGAACCGACGCGTCCTGTCGGCATTTCGCGACTTCGCTCGTCCGGCACCGGACGGATTCCTGCACATTCCCGAGAACAGTCCCGACCGAAGCCTCCTCGTTGTCAATCGACTTCCAATCGAATCCGATCCGCTCGGCAACCCCCGGAGAATCCTCGAGGTCCACCAGCAAGCGCAACGTCTCGCGACCTGCGATGCCCAGCGTCTTGAGAAGGTCGTTCTCGCAAATCTTTCCATATTTTTCTTCAGGATCATCGCCGTTATGGCGCCCGATGCGGAACAACGCCTTGCGTTCCTCGTTCTTCGTCTCGATATCGCCCCAGAACTCGCGGCAGGGATTGCGGTAGAACACCACGACATCGTGCGTCTTCGCCAACCAGACCAAAATCTGCGCCTGAAGAACGGAAAGCGTCGACTGTCCAAAGAAGTAGATTGTCTTTGGCTTTTCGGCCGGGGCGTTGTCCTTGACACGGTTATACAGTTGCCGCAACGACAACCGCTTGCCGTCCTGCTTGAACTTCCCCTTCTCGCCCCAAAGCGCACGCGCCAGCGCGGCTTCTGCTTCGGCGGTCTCGCCCTTCCGCAAGTCGTATGAGCACTTTCCGGTTCCCAGCCAAGCCTCGACGATCTCGGGGCGGTACACCTCGTAGGAGTCCATCAGGTCCGCCAGCTTGTCCGCCAGCTGCCACGTCATCGCCGCCTGCTTCTGTTCGGAGACCGCGACCGTTTCGGCGGAATCCGAGTTCATTATGTACTTGCGGAACGGGGCGAACTTAGCATACTCCTTCTGTTCCCCCGGACCCGACAGCAGGATGGACACGATCGCCTTCGCGTAGGCGTGGTCTGGCAGAAGCTCGACTTCTGCTCGCTCGTCCTTCGGCAGACCCGCCTTCATCAATTCCGTCAGCTCCTTCTCCATGAACGGAAACTGGATGCCCGCGCAGAGATCCGGCTCCTTGGCGAACATCCGTATCTGCAGCCACTTCGCCAAATTGCCGTTCGGCACCACGACCTTCGTGAACACAAACGGGTCCTTGCCCTGCCGATCCTTCAACAGGCGTTCTTTCAGCTTCTCCGCCAGATTCTCAATCCGACTTCCGCAATAGATCTTCAATGACATGATTCCACTCCTTCACGCATTGTCCATTCACAATCCGCTGTCAGCTCCTCGTCTCGACGAGGTGAGAGGCCAGAGTGTCGGCACAGCTTATGAGCGTCACAAGCGGCGACTTGTCACCCGCTGCCGCGTAGTTGCCACGGGCTTCAGGCGAATCTGACATGTCAAACGCCGACATGTGCCATCGGATTGCCAGCATCTCCTCGTCGGTCATCTCAAGACCCAAGCGTAGCAGCCTTATCACCGATTTCTCGCCATGCCCCATTGGGAAGTCCGAGTAGTCGACCCCGTACGTCGTGTACTTCTCCCACTTCCCGTCCTTGTCCTTGCGAAACTTCTCGACTTCCTTGTAGACCTCTGCCTTGCAGACGTCATGCAAAAGCGCCGCAATCGCCACGCTCGCCTCAGGCAACTCCTCCGCAAGCGAGGGACTTAGCCCAATCTCCATGCCACGCAGGGCCATCGCCTGATCATATACGTTAAGCGAATGGGCAAGGAGACCGCCCTTCTCCGCGCCATGAAAGCGCGTAGAAGCCGGCGCGTCAAAAAAACCGAGTTCCTCAAGTCCAGCTAAAACGGCGTCGACTCCTTCTCCATACGTCTCCTTTTTACCTCCATCAATCGTCACCTCTACTATATTATACACTATCGGCCGCCTCACCCGCAACCGTCGCACCCATAAGAAAATTTCTTTATCGTATCACGCCGCGCTCGGACTCCGCCATGCGGAACGCCGCGGCGATGTTCTGCTCGGAGCCGCCGACCCACTTCGAGAGGATGTCGCTCCCCTTCACGACAAGCACCTTGCGGTCGAGCGCCTTTCCGAGGTATTTGACGAATTCCGTCTTGCCGATTCCAGGCGGGCCGTACATGAGGATGTTCATGCGCGGCCTGTCCTCCCCTCCGGCACTGAAACCGGCGTCGTAGTAGTTCCACACCGCCTCCACGACCCGCTCGAGGCCGACCTTGCCCCTGATGTTGAGCCCCTCGAGCGAATAGCCCTTCGCCGGAAGGAAATCGCCGCCGACCTTGATGCCCATCAGCCTGCAGTGCGGCTTCATCAGCTTCGCGACAAGCGCGTCCACCTTGCCGCGGCGCGGCGCCATCCGCTTCACGTTCTCGAGGACGACGGATATGCCGCCGGCGGACGTCTCGTACGTCGCCGCGTACTCCTCAATCTTGCGTTCCGGAATCAGCGCGCCGAGCCGGAGCTTCTTCACAAGGTTCCGCCAGATGGACTCGCGCTGCGCGGTGTTCATCCGCTCGAAGCAGACCGAGTAGTCGAAGCGGCGGCGGACGGACTCGTCCATCGCCTCGGCCGGCGCGTTTGAAATCCAGACCGCTTGCCCTTCGCCACCCCTTCACATAGGGGGGGGGGGCCTGCCGCCGCAGGCAGCGGAAGAAGAAGTCCGTCACGAAGAGCAACACGAAGTGCTGCATCGGGAGGAACTACAAGATGTTCCTGGAGTTCTGCCACGTGAGGGCCACGAGGAGGCGAGGGAGGCGAGACGGTCTAGCGCCATGACCTCGATCTCCCGAATGCGTTCCACGCTCACACCGTATTCCTCGGACACCGCCTTGACCTTGGCGTCATCCATGATCCTTTTCCGTCGTTGACTTTTCATGTTTATATGATATCACAAAAAGTTCAAAGTGGTCACAATTGCTAGTTCAGGTGTAGCTCCTGGCCCCAGGGCGTGAAATCCTCGGTGGCGTCCGCCGTCAGGCCCCACAGAACCGGATAGGGCGGGGCCTTCGCCGGCGCGTCACCGTATCCGTCGGTCACGTATACGAGCACGACGCCCCCCCCTGCCGGTGTTGTCTCATCATGATTCGGTTCGGTCCATCGTGTCGTTAGACTTGCTCTTGTTCTTACCGACGCGGTTGGCAAGGCGGCAGTGTTCGCCATGCACATCCAAGCAGCGCTGTGTTTTGGGTTTGTTTAACAAATCGCTCAGTACTTTTTCTTCTTGAGCGTCTTCGGGCAGCCGGCGAACGCGCCGCGCTCGATTTTGGTCTTGGCGGAGTACGTAACGGACATGAGCTGCGCACAATCAAGAAACGCCTCGCTATAGACATTCTTTACGGAAGCGGGGATGTCAATAGACGCAAAGGTGCAATTGGCAAATGCACAACTGTTGATATCGCTGACGCCATCCGGGATTACAGGCACGAGACTTGTGCAATCCCTGAAGGCATCATAATTCCACATGTGGCTGTTAAAGCTGTCAACGCCAACACCTTTCTCGAACACAACTTCCCTGAGGGCGGAGCACCCGGCAAAGAAACTACCTCCCAGTCCATCTATCTTGCCCTTGAACACAACACGTTCAAGCGATGTGCAGCCCTTGAACACCTTGCAGAGTCCATGCAGTTCGACGCAGCTTTCCGGAAGGACGACCTCCTTGAGCGACGTACATCCCTCGAAAACACTCCAATCGAGCTTCGTGACACCCTCCGGGATCTCGACCCTCGCAAGATTGACGCATCCATCGAAAGCATGCGCGCCGATTTCGACGACTCCCTGCGGAACCGTGAACTCCGTAAGGGATGTGTCGCCCTTGTACTGTTCCTCGCGGATCTTCGTGTTGTCCTGGGGAATAGCGGATGCTATCGCCTCCTTGGTTGCCGCATCAAGCGAATCGCACCCCGCGAACGCATCGGCGGCTATCGCGATGCCCGCAGGAACGTTCACCGCCTCAAGCGCCGCACATCCATAGAAAGCCGTCTCTCCGATCTTCTTGAGACTCTTGGGCAGCGTCAGTTTCTTCAGGTTGTCGCAACCATAGAACGCACTCTCCTCAATCTCCTCGACGCCCTCCGGAATCTTGACCTCGACAATCTCGTCGTTGGAAAAAAAGCAACGCGACGCAATGATCTTGACGCCTGCCGGTATCGCGGTTTTCGCCGAAGGGGCAGGGAAGCAGAAAAGCCTTCCATCTTGGACGATCGGCGCGAGCAGACTACAGCCACTGAAGCGGGTCGAGCGGGATGTCCGGCGCCACAATGGTGGCACGCTTGTCCTCCGCCTCCCTCTCCCAGAACTCACGCCGCAGCAAATCGACCGTTCCGCTCGCGCCAGACGACGCGAACCCATGTAGATACAGTATCTTCTTCATAACTTAATCCCTATTCCATGATTATGATTCTCGACGCGTCCACGCCCGAATCTGCAAGCAGCTTCTTCACCCGTTCAGCATCGCCGGCGGAGACCCGCACCGTTAACGCAGTCGGGCTGATGCTCGTCACGCCGTTTTCCATCGTCACAGTAAGCCCGAGGCAATCGCGGAACGCGTATCGTCCGATGATTGTAACGCTACTGGGAATCGTCACCGACTTCAGGCCGCTGCAGCAGAAGAACGCATACTCCTCTATTGTCGTCACGCCGACGGGAAGAGCCACGTCCTTAAGCCACCGGCAACGCGCGAACGCCTCTTCACCGATGCTCGTCACGCCGACGGGTATCGTCACCTCAGTCAGCTCGCCGCAGTCAGCCAACGCCTCGTCTCCGATGCGCGTCACAATGCGTCCGCCGAGCTTCTCGGGTATCGCCAGTGCGCCTTCTGGTGCTGGCGAAGGTTTGCCGGTGATTTCAGCCGTTCCGTCGTCCTTTATGATGTACGGCCAGCTGTAGCCGCCAACAGTCTCAATCAGTTTATCGTTCATTTATGCTTCCTTTATCACTCCTTTACGCCACAGAAAATTTCACTTGCTGGTATCCACTCGTCATCTGCGTCGGCATGGGCGCGCCTGTGGAAATTTGTGACTCGCTTCTCGCGCTTTGCCCTGTTTTCGGCTTCGCGCGCTGCCGCTTCTGCCGTGCGCCCTGCGATAATCTCCTTCGCCTTTTCGCTGGAGACTCCGTATATGCGCATCACCATCTTCTCCTTGACCTGTTCAAAGGCGCCGTCTTCGACCTTCGTCGCACGGCCTCTTCCCATCCGGGCGGCACGCCTCTGCCTGAGCTCCTGCATGACTTTAGCGCCCCTCGCACGACTGTTGCGCTTTTCACTCATCTTTAATTCTCCTTGATTTCCTTGGTGAAGTTTTATGCCGTCTTGGTCGTCACATACTTCGCAATGGCGGCGGCAAGGTCATCCGGCGTCAAACCTTCATCGTAAACGACGTAACGATTCCAGTCAAATATATCCCCGTGGAAACCGATATCCCGCACTCCCTCACGCTTCGACTTTTTGAACCGCATTTCAAAATAGTAGAACATGCGCCCGGACGGCCTGTCATCATCTTCAAGATCCCAGTACGATCCATCGTCCTCCAATTTGTTCACCAATTCTCGGTCGCCCGCTTCGTATTCTTCTGCAAAATCGTACAGGTCCAGAAAGCGTCGACCTTGGTTATTGTTCGGCGTTGATTCCAACGCGAACGCCCCGAACCTAATCACATACCTGGCCTTCTCACGCGTTGCATGCGGATGACGCTTTTCCAGGCATTTGATGATTTCCGAAACCTTCGGCTCCTGCACGTCCGAAATGTCATCCATCCCCTCCGTAATAATCGGGTTAGTCTCCACCAGATGGCCATCTACAATCTTATAGTCTATCCAAAACCTGGTCGAAATACGCCAGGCCGTGGCTTCCCAGACGTCAACGTCCTTGTGAAATTTAGCCGTTTTCGCTTCAACGTACGGGACACACCATTTAAAGAAATCTGTCACGCCATCATAACACCACGATGTGGGATGGGGACCTCCCGATCCCAGATAGGACATCAAATAGCCCTTTGCGCTGGGGTCGTCCTTGTTCGGTTTGGCGCATCCAGGTCCCTCTATCCACATGTCGTTGAGACCGCGAAGCGCATAGGTAAAGACATGCTTGGGCGTCTTGATTGCTTTGATGACTTCAGAGTCGGGCTTGAAGTCCCTGATGAAATCCCGAACAAATCGCTTGCTGTCCATGATGCGAACAGTAGCCCACGTAGAAGCTCCACAACTCATCTTTCTTCTCCTTTCACAAAATCAGTCCCGCACGACCCCCTCGCGCCGACAACACTCATATTGTACCACACGACCCACGATTTCCAAAGGGGGTTCCAAAAGTTTTTGAAAAAATTTTCCCCTGGAACAACGGACATTCATCCTTCGCGCAACACGCTACGGATGATATGCCCGTCCGTTGCCTTACGGCCTATACTTCACAAATTGTGGCTACTTTGCGAGAAACACGTCCCAATCGCTATTATTTTAAGATTTTACCTCAACTAAAACTTTTTTTTAATGCGCCAAGCACGGCATTCCTGTACTTGCCAAGTCCAATATAGTATGAATAGTGCATCACCTTGACAACCTTGTGAGTTTTTCCAAAATGCCTTTTCAAGAATGCATACGACTTCACTCCCAAGCCAACAAGAACGGGATTTCCACCAAGCGCTTTTAGTTCCCTCCTCAATGTCTCTGCATGGTAAATCTCCTCGTCAATGGTAAGCCTTACCTTGGACGAATCTGTCTCTTTGAAGCACTTGATGGCATCTGTCATGTAGGAACCCCAATACTTTGTTCCATGTAAGGCGTATCTCAACTTGTAGTCTTGTTGCCTCTTGTTGTCTGCGCTATGGAAATTCCTCCAATAAGGATAACGGCCGGCATCATCTGACGAATCGTGCCTCGCCCCATTTAATCCCACAAAAACATAGTTTGAATTGAGCATTTTATGGATATCCGGCTGATTGAATATAGACAGATTTCCGACGCCAGACTTGACACCGTGCCCTTTCTTGGCATCATCCCAGATTGCCCAGCTACCGCCATAATCGGAAAACTGTTTCATCCGTTCATATGTTTCTTTAGCAATCATGACTGTTCCTTTCGTATTTCACATAATCTTCGCCCCACGCGACCCTCGCATAGGATACTAAGCGCGATTTTAGTTTATCAAATTACCGGTCAACTCCGCAAGTGGGGTGGCCGGACACACAGCCCAATGTAGCGCCAGATGCCGTTACCAATGGCTATTCGATTGGGTGACGAGGAAGCAATATGCTATTCATGGTTGTTTTCCTTATTTATAGCTGCTATATCGTTTTATGGTTAGGCATCGCAGAATATTTCGCTTGCGGGTATCCACTCGTCATCTTCGCAGGCGCGAACGCGTCGGTGGAAAATTTTGACGCGCCGCGCGCGCTTGACCTTGTTTTCGACTTCACGCGCCGCCGATTCGGCCGCCCGACTGGCGACAATCTTCTGCGCCTCTCCACTGGAGACGCCGTAGATGCGCATCATCATCTTCACCTTTGTCTGCTCGAAGGCATCGACTTCAACTTTTGCCGCGCGCCCCCTCTTCTTTCTGGCATTCTTGGCTGCACGCCTCTCGCGGATGTCTTGCATGATTTCGGCAGCCCTCGCACGCCTCTCGTCCTCGTTTTTCATACACCCCCACTTTGACTTGTTCTTAGAGTTCCTTTTGCATTTCTCACGGCCCACTTCTGCGTCACGCACCCCGCGCCGCAAACACAACTATTGTACCACACGACCAGCCAATTCCAAAGGGGGTTCCAAAAGTTTTTTGAAAAAGTCACTGTGCCTTCGGCGACGAGCCGCGACTAAACATAATCTAGGGGCATCCCACATGTTATCTCAAACATGTGTTCGCTTTATCAAAATATCACCCTACCTCTCAAATAGCCTACACCTTACAATTCAGGCACTTCCCGAGGTTCGGGTTCGCCACCGCGACCTTCAGGAACTTGAACGGATCCTTCCGCTCGGCCCGCAATTCCTCAACAAGCTTCTCCGCCAGATCCTCGATCCGGCTACCATGATTGATTTTCAAGGACATTGTATGATTTCTCCTCAGTCGTTACGATTCCTCTTTGAATTTATAGATGCAACACTCGTCAAGATACCAATCTGCCGCATCTTTGCAAACATTGAATTTCTCGCACAAGAACGCGATGCACTCGTCTTTTGTCAATTTGCCACCACTCTCTTGCGCCATCAACTCCTCACATAGCGATTCCTCATCTGTATGGAATAACTCATAGCAGTCCCGCGAGAGTCTCTTCGATTCCTCAGAACGGATATCCTCGACCTCGATCCCCTTGTCGATCAGATCACTCAGGATTTCCTCTGTCGTCGGACGCATACATAAACTAAGCCGACCAAAAATATCATCTTCCTCTTTGATTTCCGGACACCACCCTTCCAAAAATGCCTGAAGAAACTTATCGGCAAAATCGCTTCCATACTTTTCCGAAATAGCAGTCCGTCGATCAGCATAGGAATCACCAGCCGCATGCATGGTACGTGCTACATCCCCAATTGGGATTCTGTTCTCGCCGTCCCAGACCGACACCTGGAATTTCTCATCATCATGTGGATAGCCCGCATAAATGTAATGAACGTCCGACAACACGATCTTCAATTTACATTCCATGGCTTTCTTCCCTCGTGTTTCGACCTTGTACTAAATCTGCGCCTTCATCTTGAGCCAGTTGCCGAGAACGGCCCTTTAGCGGCCCGCTCGCCCTTCATCTCCTCGACTAGCTTCTCCGCCAGATCCTCAATCCGGCTAACAGTATAGATTTTCAAGGACATCCGCTTCTACTTATATTTCCTCTGCGGCACGGGCGCTGGCAGTGGTTAATTCGTTGGCACAACCTCAATTGTATACCCCAATTGTCGCGCGATTAGGATGACACGATCAAATTCAGGACTAGCCCCCCATTGATTTGACACAACCAACTCGCAATTAGCTAAGTGCAGTCTGTATTCATTGTCCATGTACCAACGTGTCTCATCTCTATTAACGACATCTGCCTCTGGCCTTATTGCTATGCCGTATCGACCCTTCAGGTCTCTGGGGAATATCTCATAAAATTGCTCTTCCGTGCAATTTGGATTGTCTGCTACATACTTCAAAGCAATCGCCCTTACCAATTCGTTCTTGCACAACCTATGCTCGTAATCCCTGTTGAAGTAATACCTGTCTGTGTTACGATGATGCGCTAGACCTTCTCCTGTTGTGTTCTCCTGGCCCATTACTGCTTCTTCAGGAGCATTATTAAATCGTCGTAATACACAATCAGGAATCGTACCATTCCTAATCGCCGTAAGGAAATTATTCACCAAGTTGTCCGCCTGTTCTGCTGTAAGTCTATGGAACGGCAAAAGATTGTTGGGCCAAGGGTTGCTATGCCGTTGACACGCATTTGTTCTCAGCAGCCAGAAATACTTGGCGCGATCCCCCACCCCTACAGGCTCAAATAATCCATGTTCCTCATACCCTTGGGGTAAATCACTCTTGAATTCCAACTGCGTCATACCCGCAGAAACACCGCTACCACCAGAAAGTGCTCCAATTGAAACAGCCAACCCGGCAAGAGTTATTGGATTGTCTATGGCCTCTTTATTTACCCAATGAACCTCCAGGAATTGCGCTTGCTCCTGGGCAAACAGATTACCGCCACGACCTTGTTCCTCTGCAACGCGGGACATCAAACTCTGAACCTCTCGCAACAACAGAGGCCTCTCGAGGATCTCAAAACAAGACAATGGCACCAGCCTTCCATTATATTCTCGATAACCTTGATGGTTTGGATACAACAACCACTCTGCAATCACATCTGGTTGCTGCTGCTGTAATTCTACAAACGAACGGAACTTCGACCAGACATCTTCAAGGCTTGCCAGGAATTCTTCGTCTAGTTGCGCATTGCGCCAATCCTCATGACATGCGGCAAGTACAGCGCTAATCTTGTATCCGGCCTCGGTCATTCGCGTCCTGTCAGACCGCTTAAAATCTTCAATTGCCCATAGAATTGCCTCCGTCCGAGAGCGCAAGGCTTCATCGGCGGTGCGCAAGAACCTATCTTTGGCGACCTCCTCATCAGGAATCAAGGCATCAGAAATCTGGTTGTGGTATCCAAGAATACAATCACTAAGTTTTATCTTGACATTATTGCCAGACAAAACATCCGCAAATTGTATTGCCTTTGCAACCAATGTGTTAATTGACTTCTGAATACTTTTGACAGAAATCAGATTACGTATATACCTTGCGAAGCGAATCAATTCACTAGCATCATAGTCAAATGTCTCAGTATCGGAGTCATATTGATTGGACATCCACCGCAGCAACGGCAACACCCACATCGCATCTTGTTGGAACGAATTCCCATCTGCTTTCTCACCCAACAATGAACTTGGAACATACTTCTGCAAGGACGCACCATTACAAACAACATCAGCATTCTCAACACAATTTAATAGTTCCCCAAGTGCAGCAAACGACCTTTTGATCAACAGGAATCCAATACCAGTCTCAGGAGCGAACATTGTATCTTTCAATTCAAACTTACGCTTCTCACCCCTGACCTGATTCTGCAGAGCTGCACGAAATTCCTCAATTTCCAAAGCATTCTCGTTTACCATGCCATTATTGGCATGACCAATCCACCGTTCATAACGATCAAGTAAATATACCCAACGGAAAAATTTCTGCACGCCGGCATCTGCTGTCAATTCTCCTGGAATACGATGTGTCCAGAAGAAATCATAAATGCCTTCAAATGTGCGGCCGACTTCATTTGCCCGATCCTCACCAACCCCTTGGAACACACGGGCTCGAATAATTTCTGCGGGCGTCAAGCCCTTCCCTCTACCATTCATGGTAATGTATAGTTTCTCGCCCTGTATTGTATTCCGAACTACATAAAGCCAGAAATGCAGATTGTTGGTAAAATAATCATAACACTCTGAACTCCCGTCGCGCCCTGCCCATATAAAATCCCACTGCTTTAAAGCATTTACCATGGAACATATAGAGATGTCGGTACGATATTCTGTCAAATACCATGTCATATCATCGATGGCGGAAAAATCAAAATGATCATTGCCCGCAACCTTATCCACCAATGTCTGGAAAAATGTGGCTGTACGCTGACGGACTCTGAAAGCAAAGTGCAACTCTGTACTATGGCCCATTGCGGCAAGAAATTCCGTCATTCTACCAGACTTTCTAGCCATATACAACCACAACAGTACCAGCGTTGTCAAGCGTTGCTGTCCATCAATCAAATACCCCGGCAACGCAAAATTCACAGCCGCATTTGCGTACGCTGGCAAATAAGCATATATAAACCCCACGTTTGATTCTACGGCATTTCCACGAGCATTCAATACTTGCCGTTCGGCAATTCCACGAAGTTGATCATCTTCTATGACTATACCCCTGTCTGCCATCTCATCCCGAAGCCTTGACATGGTTTCATTCACTTCTGAATTATAATTCAGGTATCCGTCATATCCTTTCAATATATCGGTGTAAAATCCATTAAGAACGTCACGGCCTATAATTGGATCTCCCCAAACATACTCACGTTGTATCTCGGGAATAATAAGCCTATAGCGAGAAAAGAGTTCACACAGAGACATCTTCTTAATTGCATTGTCATTAGCCATTGATAACCTCCTGGAAAAATTCTCCTAATTGTGCAGCCATATCCTCGCGATTTCGCAAGATGGAATGCTGGCTCCATGCATCAAAGTCATCAGCTTCGTCCTCTGTTGCCAATGGAAATTCTTTCGCGAACACAGATCTTGTATGCAATCGAATCGAACGATTATTTCTATAGTCAGCAAGTATTCTCGTTCGTTTATCAACATAGAAATTGTTGCCATAACTTCTATTAGTCTGCAGGTTCAGGAGAACTATGTTTCCAAGAGAGTTGATATCAATACCACAAGTTTCAACTACAAAAGAATTGATTCGTTCCTTGACATATGATCTAATGCCGTTCTCATCATCAATAAGTCTTCTAAACCAATCATAGGTAATTCCATTTATAGGGAATGGAGGTTCTGCAGCAATTACGGCATCCTCCCCATTGCGCCAATGGTTTGCCCAACGCTCCAAAAGTTCTTTTTCTTCCAACCCCAAAGTATTTCTTAGCCTAATCAGATTCCAATACGCTCCCATCTTTTGCCTGATAGCATTCTCATTTCCTCGCAAATCTTCTTCGGCAATTGGCGTCTGGGGGAATATATGCTCTTTGTCTTCTTTAATAGAATCAAAGAAAAGAGGCTCCATGTGCGTTGCAAGCGGATTATTCACAACATCCATACCAACTGGCTTAGCGTAATTAATAACATCAATCAAGATCAGAAAACGTTTGACGTCCGTGTCGTTCTCGTACCAATTGAACAATCTATCGTCAACAATCCTGTGCTTCCAATCACTAAATCGAACCGATCGTGCTGGCAATTCATTCGGGCGTCCTTCTTCACGGAATGTCTTATCAAACATCCATTCCTTCAGCTTCTTATAAAATCCTTGCCTGCTACGTTCTTGCTGCCAAGAACCATAAACATCCCGGAACTTAATAGTGGTCTGTGCAAGAAGAAAACCGACATAGTGATAAATTGCCTTGTCATCATACCAGTCTTTCATAGTCTCGTGAAAACGCTTGATCTCTTCAAATTGTGCTATCGATGCGTGTCTTGGGTCTGCCGCGCTCTCGGGACTCTCAAAAAAATCAAGTAGTATCTGATTTCTGCCCTTGCTTAATGTATATAGTCGATACAATAAGTTTATAGGATACTTGGCAACATCAAATATTCCGTCGGGATCTTCAACTGTGTCGAAATAAGCAAAGTATCTGGCCCTTTCAAGGTTACTCCACCATAGATTCATCATGTCAAGTTCAAGTCCAGCCTTCACTCGACATTCGTTAAGACGGATTTCCTTTTCAACTTCACCATATCCATCAACACTTTCGCGAGAAACATTCGTAATGAAAATTCCGCGCAACAGATCCGCGCCATCTAAAGGCACTCTCAACCCATTGATCTTTGAGAAGATAGCCGACTCAGAAACGTTTTCGACTATGTTCTCTATGAACTTCACATCATTGAGATATTTTCTTGTAAATAACCGTTTATTTTGGCTGGACTCCGCAAGAAAATAAGAGGCGACAACCATTGCCGCACAGTACAGGTGGAATATGTCTTGATGATTTCTACCGATTTCATTCTGCCCATTCCAAATCTCAACACGCCTCCTGAACAATTCGTGTAATCTGCGCGTCCGCTGTTCTTCTGGCATCCTTTCTTTCCAAACAACATCCTGCAATTCTGCGTTCTGCGTTTCTTGCCATATTTTCCCAGACACAATCTCCGTCTGTAAGAACTCATCCGTAATCTGCCGGACACCATACTTTAATTTCCCTGCTAGCAGAGGAACCTCAATGTCAGGATCATCCACCCTGTCAACAAAGCGCCTAAGATAGGAGATAATAACTATTGATGTGGTAAGTCGCTGTTGCCCATCAACGACATTATAAATGGGATTCCCATCAGCATCAGCCCCATTAGGTACGAGCGTAATATTCTGAAGACAATAATAAGGCAAGTTATCTGGCGTGAACCCTGAGACGTCCTCAAGTAACTTTCGGACCTCGCCCACACTCCATTTGTAGCCGCGCTGATAATCCGGCATACAGAGCCGACATGAAGAGTTCATCAATTCAAAAATCGATTTCTCCTGAGCCATAATACCTCCTGTTTTTGTTAGAACATCCTACCAGAAAAAGCGTTTTGCAATGCTATCGCGTACTATCTCCCACTGGCGGTGAGCTAGATCAATCTCCTCTGCAAGAATCATGCCACCATTCTCCAGATGTCGCCAGAAAGCTTCTAGTTTGTTAAAAGCAGCCTGAAAAGCCCCATTTCCACTGTTCGTACGCTGCGTAGTCTTAAACGCATCAGTCGCCCTAAGAATATTCAACACCCTGCAAACTTCTTGACACCCTCTTAGTTCAAAAAGATTATAAGGACCTTCATACTGCTCAGTCCGTAACCGCGACACATATTCAAATGTCAGATGCATGGCGTATTTTCGTCTATTCGAATCCTTCATTCGTTCTCCTCGCTTAGTCGCAGTTGCAAGCCAAGCGATGAAGGCAATCGCGACATCTTCTGACGAAGCCACCACCAGATCATTTATCGTAATGTCCATTCCAATTATCCTTTCAGTTTCTGATGAATATCATTTTACCGCCGGCATGGTTGACAACGAGGGTGGAATTGCTGAAGAAGTCACAGCCGATCACGCCTTCGGACGGGATGGCATCGCCTGTAAGTATGCGTAGTTTCTTCACGTTCGTTTCTCTTCGCAAAGCAATCACGCGGGCCAGATGATTTTACCGTTTTCTTCCGAGAAGACCTTTCTGTTGAGAAGCTGCCCGTATATCTTCTCAGCAGTTTCATCGGTTATCTCGGCCTTGAAATTGAAGGCATTCTTGATGCCGTTGATAACGCCCGACTTCTTCCCGGGGCGTAGCTTGACCACCTTTGGCCTGCAGTACTCCGCGCAGTCCAGCAGTGTCATCTTCACCATTATCGTTTCTGGCTCGTTCATGTTCTTGTACTTTCAATCGAGTTAGTTCATTTGTCGTTATGCCGAATCACAAATCGTTTCGGTCACACTTCAAATCGATCTACATTAGGAATTTTCTCCCATACCGCTTTGCAGGTGCGGCGAGATTCTGCAATATTCAATTTAAACAAGCCGATGAACCTATAATACCACATGCCATTGCTATGTTCTTTTGCGAACACCGCCCGATCCTTGTGTTCATCAATGCGCGCCTCTACATGCAGACGGGATTTCTCGTGATCCTCATTAGACTCTAGAATCCGCTGATTAGCATTAAGGAATTCATTAATCCAACCACCTGTCTTATTCCCTTCCGCTGGCCACCAAATGACAATCTCTGGTCGATGAGGACACACCGCCGCCCCTTTCCAACCAAAGCCGCGACGAATGCTGCCATGCCCCGCCAAGGGCAGCCCAAATGTCTCGGCAATATCCTTGATTGTTCTTATGGCATCACCATCTGCAACACTTACAAAACCCTTCCTCTGAAAATATGATGCAGGTTGAACATTTGGACTAATCATTCTCGTTTTCCTTTCCGTTAGTTTTTGATGAATGTCATCTTTCCGCCGACGCGGTCGATGACGAGGGTGAAGTTGTTGAAGAAGTCGTAGCCGATTACGCCCTCGGGAGGGACGGCGCAACCGTTCGGGTTCGCCTTGTTGTCGCAGGCGTCACCGCAGAGGATCTCGAACTGGTGGCCCGCGAACTCGCACGGGACGCGGCGCATCGGCGCCGTCCAAGGCCTGCCGTCAAAAGCGCACTCGTCGGCGGTGCCGCCGGAAGGAAATTCCTTCGAAAGGTTATGCACATACGAGAACGCCGCGCCGGTGTCTATGTAGCGCATGCCCTCCATGCCACCGACCGTCATCTTCACGAGCCAGCCAGGCCATTGGCAATTCTCGCGGATTTCGACTGGTAGGGTTTCGCCGCCCTCAAGCGGAATCGGCTCGTCGGATGTCGTGATCTCGCTGTTGCGGTAGTCGAACTTCGTGTACCGCTTCAACGCCTGTATGCCCGCGAAGTGAAGTCCGGGGATCTCGAAGAATTTCTGCACCCCAGATTCAGCCGACATGAATGCGCCTGGAAAGCCGGTGTCGAGAAAACACCGCTTCCCGCCGATTTCAACAATCGGAACCTTTTTGATTAATTCGAATTTCATGATATTATCAACAACCCCGACCATCTTGGAATCTTACTTCATCCGCACATCGCCGTTTCTTATGCTTGGATTATACCAAATCAACGCACGCTCCGCAATGTGTCCGCAATGGTCTCGCGCCGACGAAGCGAAATCTCTACGGTGTCTTTCCGAAGAACCAATTGTTTGCAGATTTAAACCGGACGAAGCCAGTAGCCAAGGGCGTACAGCTGCGCCGTCAGCTCGCGGCAAAGGCAACCGGCGATCTCGCGGCAATGCGGGATGTCCTCGGCAAGCTGGTACGTGCAGCAGACAGGGTGCTCGTCCGGGGTATGCGCTATGGCCAGCTCCAGCGGCATGCCGCGCTGGAGGCTGCCGAAGTCAAGCTTGTCGTAGATCTCCGGAGGACAGACGATGCTCAGCTGCGTCCGAATTCCATATGAGTCGGCGACTGCGAACATGACGCAAATCTTGCGGGGCTTGGCATCTCCCGGTTTCAGGCACTCAATCTCGAAACGCAGTTCCGCGGCGCACGTCTCGGGCACCTCATAGCCGACTGGTCCCAACCTCCCGTCCCAGCCGCGCAGCTCGACCGAGGTGAACGCACCGGTGTCCCAGGTGGAGCGCATCTGGCTATTGAGCTCAAGGTCGCCGATACGCCGTCCGGCGCAGTCCGCGGCGAGGCCCGAGGCCTGTAGTGCAACGTTTTGTATCTTCATGGTTTCTCCCTTTCTTGGTTATACCAAAATTGTCGGCGGCTGATCTATATCACCTACCTAAGGATTGTCTTTGTCACTGTTTTTCGTTGTTGCCCGTCCTTTCACCACTCTCGGCAAGATACACACTCTCCCCGTCTGCTGTTTTATATGCCGTAATATCTCCCTTATGAAAGAATTCCATGGCCGACATCATTTCACTTTCCCCACGTTCCCGCAGCCCGGGGAATGTTTTCTTCATCCAGGCGAGGACTTCCTCCTTTGTCCCCTCGATGGCGCCATCAACAATTTCTTCTCTGTCATTTATGCATGTGAATCGCTTCATTTTAATTTTTCCTTTCTAAGTACAAGAACGCCAAGAACAACCGCACTCTTACAATTCATTTCGCGCAAGGGCGAGTCGCCCTCGCCACATACGGACAGAATCGCCAGGCTTACATGCTTTAGTTAACAATTTCATTTTCCCTTGATAGGATTGGGGTATGAAAATTATTAACAAAGCACTCCGCAACGAATCGACACACGTTCCGCAATGAGCGCGCGCCGCAAAAAATGGTTCACCTCACATCTGCATGCCGGGACATGTAGATGCTATCCCTCGGCATGACCTTCAGCCATCATGCCGAGAAAGGCCGCGCCAAGCTCGCCGACGGAATTGGCCATCAGCTCGTCGAACGACGAGAGTCCTGACGAGACGTCCTTCGGACGCGGACTGCGCCTGAACACTCCGCTCTTCTCGAACCGCAGGGCGGATGCGTGCACGAGTTCGTGGAAAAGCGTGGCGATGCTTTCCGGCGAGCCGTCGAGTCTCTCCACCCACACGAGGCAGCCAAACGTCTCGGCCGGCATCGTGTCCGCCGACACCGTGGCGCCGCGCTTGTACGTGAACACCGGCTCTCCGCCGAACATCGCCTGGTTCAGCTCCTCCGCCGGGCCGATCCGCAGGTCAACCAGAAACCCGTCAAACTTCGATTCATACTGCAACTCAATCATTTTCATGTTCCTCCATAAAATAAGAGCGGCGCCCGAAGGCGCGCGCGCGCTGGATGCTCGTCTCCCGTCACGGGATGGCGCGAGCCTCGTCCGACTCGGGATCAACAAGCTTGAGCCTCGTCCAGCATCCGCCGGATTTATTGCATTTCCCTTTCCTTAGTTGTGGTTTGGCGACTCCCTGTCTTCCATATTTCCTCTGCCCAGATTATGCCGCGGGCACGTAGGGGCGGGAATAGGGACAACGGGCGACAGGCAGCTCCTGACCGCGAGCGGCGCCTGCCGCCTTCATCCGGCGGAGGTTGTCCTCGCGCATCTTGACGATCTCGGAGGCGGCGTATCTGCCGCTGCTCCACATCGCGTCAATTTCGGCCTCGCGGCGCTTCCATTCATAATATGCCTTCTCTCCGTATTCCCTGATATAGAGATCGGACTCTTTCATCACTTTGACCGACGGCCTCTTGTGTGCGCGGCGCGGCGCCGGCGATTTCTTCGCCATGCTCGCGGAAGCGATGCGATCTGTATTCCAGCTAGAATGAATACTCATTTTTACCTCCTTAATTATTTAAGTGACTAAAAAATATAATGGTGAACCTTGCCAAATCTTACATCTATTGATGCAGCGGCAAGATTTAGAACTACAGAAAACACGAAACTACACGGAATTCAAGCCTTCCAGCATTGAATCGTTATACCACGACCCGCATTCAAGATAGAGAATCTTGATGCTTTTTCCTCTCGATGATGTCCAGCGTATGCCGGAGCGTTTCCTCGATTTCCCTCGTTCCGTCTTTCAGCGCAAGCCAGCGGCCCTGCTGGTAGCGGAACATATTCTTCGCCGGGGCCACCCGTTCGAACAGGTATTTTGTATTCGCGCTCTGGACGATGTTGCACGCATCCTTCCCTGGTGCAATGCGCAGCCCGCGCCCGCACATCTGGATGGTAGGCAGGCGGCTCGCGTCACGGGCAAACACCGAAGTCACATCCGGCTGGTCAAAACCCTCGGTCAGCATCGCGACATTGGCGACGACCCTCACCTTGTTCTCAAGGAACCTCTGCAGCTGCCGGTCCTTGTCGCTATCCGCCGTCACCACCTCGACTTCAATCCCGCCTTCGGCCATGTAATTCTTGAACTCAAGGCATTCGGCTATGGTATGGAAGTAGACGAGGCTCTTCCCCCAGCGCTCCGGGCATTTAAGATAGTGTTCGGCGACATCCTTCGGCGCATACCTCGGCATAAGGTAGGAGTTGAACCTGCTGAGGTAGCCGTCCCTCATCAGCCGTCCGATCGAGCATGTCCGAACCGTCTCCTGGAAGGAAAGCTTCATGCGGTCCGTCCGAAGCGGGACGAAGCGAGCATCGTCGCCGACATTTGGATGTTTCATGTGCATTGTTGTTTGCCTTTCTAAGGAATATATACCCTCGCTCCCCGCGAAATATTACAAAGGCGGCGAGAGAAAAATGTCCGCGGCATTAATGCCGCGGACACGAAAGCGTCATGTACTAAGGCCCACTATTCGAGCCTGCGAAAGCAGGAAAATGACGAATTTTCCTGGATTTATATCCTATGCCATTTCATTATGCGGTCGACATTGTCGACCATGACGGCGAAGTTCTTGAAAAACTCAAAGCCGACAACGCCATCCTCAGGGACGGCATACGTGCCCTCCTCACTGTCTTTCGCATCTGCACAGAGCAAATCAAATTCATTGCCGCAGAACGATGCCCGCACCTTATAGACATCCGCCTCCCAAACCTTTCCGGAAACGCCGAAGTCTCGCACCTTTGACACTGGACTGCCTACCTTGTCAAACAAATCATGAATATACGAGTATGCCGCCCCTGTTTCCACATAATACTCGTGTTCATCGCCATTGACATCAAGGCGGATCTTCCAAGAATCGGCCGGATCCCCACCTATTCTGCACTCATGCCCTTCGAATGGGATTGGATCTTCTGATGTTACAAGCAACTGCTTGCTATAGTCAATCATCGTATACCGCTTTAGTCGGTCAAGCCCTCGCAGGTGCAGTTTCCTTTCGTTGAGGAACCTTCTGGCCTCCCCCATGATTTCCGAAGGCTCCGACACGGGGCAGCCTGTTTCCACAAGCCATCTCGCAGTCGATCCTTCAACTTGGGCTATTGGGACCCTCTTTGAAATATCAAGATGCATCCTAAGCAACAGCTTTGGCGGAATCACACTGAACTCGTTTCCCTTGAAGAATTTCACAAGAATCTTCTTGTACATGTCCGGCAAATCGCTGTCGTTTATTCCAGCGACGGTCTCTTCCTCTATTTGGGAAAATGTATCCCGGCCGCTTCCAAACCGCAACGCCGTGGTTGCGTCCATATCCCTGAAGATACGCCGCGCGCCGGCTTTGCCGAAAAAGGCATTCCGCCCCTCGTTATAGTCTATGTTCGGAAAGTTCAAGTATGTTCCAGGTCCTATCAGCGCATACAGCAATCCGTTCTCTGGAGGGTACTCGTCACTTGTGTTATGGAACACCGCGTAGTCGCGCAGGACGACTATGGACGATGACGGGCCCTTGATGTTTGCCTCCAGGATGCCCTTCCCTTGGATGATCAATATTGTGTTTTCAGGAAGAGTCAAGACATTACAGTCATTTGACACGAATCGTCGACACGTCTCACGGCAATTCAAGTCTATCGTCCAGACCGAGGCCTTTGAACGCGTTCGCTCCCTGTCATGGCGTACAAACTGGATTATATCCACACGTTCTTCTTCAGCATCATCTATAAGCCGCTCCGCCTCCCGCTGCTGGGAAATCCGGCGCTTCCTCATGTTCCAGTACTGCCTGTTCTGGATCTTATCTATGGATCTTACATCCTCGATAAGCGAATCTACGTCGTCATAGCGACAATTGGGCCGCTGAGAAATGCATTTGTTTATTATATAGCCCCAGTTGTCTGGCACTTTCTCGGCAAACATGTCTCGAATCAAATGCCCGATCTCAAAGATGTCCCAGCATGGGCTGTAGCTTGCATCGCCAGGCCCGCGGCCCGGGGTGGCCACCGACTGCTCCGTCGCCGTGACCTGGTACGCTCGCCTCGCTTCGTAGTCGATTGCCTCGTCCACCGCCTCAATCGGCACCGCAGAACCAAAATCTACCAGCAATGGCTTAGGCCACTTCCCTGTCCTAAACAGAATATTTCCCTCTTTTATGTCGCGATGGATGTAGCCGGCCCTATGAACAGCCCGCACGGACTCTAGAAAACCGAGCATGAACGCCTGCCTCATCTTGTCTCCATGCACTTCGCTCTCTGGAATGCGGAAAGGATACTCTGGATGCCCAAACTCGTCACACGACTTCATCAAATGCTCCATGACGAAGAAAGGACGCCCCTCGCATTCCCCGTAATCAAGAACATCGACAATATGATCCGTGCCGACCTTCTTTTTGCAGTTTAAGAGCATCTCGAGTTCGCGGCGCGTTCGCTTGTTTCCAGAGGAGTCGGCCTTGAGGTCAGAAGATATCTTGATGGCGACTGGCCTGCGCGTGACGACATTCCTTGCAACGTAAACAGACGCAAACCCTCCGATCCCAGCGCGTCCCACGACTGAATATGCGCCCATCTTCCCCTCAAGTACGGCATTCGGCCGCAGAAGATACGCCTTGCGGCCATAAACCACGCCAATATAGCTGATGGACGACCTTCTCCCCTTTATTCCCCTCTCTGCGTTCCGCTTCATACACCGCTCCGCATTAGGGATTTTTGCCGCGCTTGCGTCTCGCAATCATCTCCTTGGCCAGCGCAACCATGAATTTGTCGTAATGTTTGATTTTCTTGCCGGCGATCTCGGTCCACAGCTGATTTATCGCCATATCATAATCGGAATCCTCTCCGCCGACAAACTTAAAGAGGGCACGAGCAGCTTTCTCGGCCTTGCCAAGATTCCTGTGCTTGATCTGATACACATAGTTCTCCTTAATGTCCCATTTCTCCGCAAGGGCAGACGGAGAGTCCTTGTCCTTGATGAGCCTCATGAACACGTCCTTTGTCAGGTCGTCGAGGGAGTCGTCCAGAACTACAGCCTTCATCACTACATCAAACACCTTGGCCATCGCCTCGTAACGCTCTTCGAATTCTTGCTTCAAGCACATCTCGCCAGGATTGTATGCCTGGTTTTCCAAGATGTCGCCAAGGCGTTTTGTCTCAAGCCCCTCTTTGCCATTTTTCTCAATCGGAGTCTCGAACGAAACAACAGAAAGCTTGCCTCGCTTCGTCTCAGTACTCCATTTTGTCCTCTTGGCGTTCTCAAGCGCCCGCAAGAGGTATTGGCGGAACCTGATCTTGACTTGCTTTCCCGTTTTCTTGTTAACAGGATTCAATGCCTTGAATATGCTTGGGGGCACCCGTTTTTCCCCGGTCACGGGATCTTCGACCATTGCGAAACGCTTCCAGAAGTTGGCAAATACCGTATGCACCAAATCCCACTGATCTTTCTCCTGCTCTGATTCTTTGGTCAAACCAAGGTATTTCAGCATCGCCGGGCAATACAGGTTGTAGAACTCTTCATAGGCCTTCCTATCACCCGCATTGATGCGGGAAAGGAGGGTTTTTCGCGTCGTGACGAACAATTCCGCGTTGCGACTTTCATTGTTGACAAGCCTGTTGAGGGCATCCCTCTCCGCCGGCGTAAGATGTCTTTCCCCTTTCTCTTTTGGTGACTTTCGCCGCGACGGCTGCTTCGCCTTTGCGAAGGCATCCTTTACCGCCTTCTCTTCTTCCACGGACTGCTCCTTGGCTTGCAGCTCCTGCTTGATCCTCTCCACATATTTCGTATCGCCTTTCCCATTTCTAAGCATGTCGCGGACCTTCATCAACGCCTTGCCAAGAAGGTTTTGCCCAGGCCAGTCCTTCTCGTCGGTCTGCGATGCCGCTTTGGCGTCAATGCCAATGCCCCATTTGGAATCCTTGGGACTCGCCTCGGCGATAACCGCATCGCCTGTCGCTAAAAGCAATTCCTTCAACCTGTCATTCTGGGAGAACTTTGCGAAATTCGCCTTGACAACTTCATCAAACCCCACAGCCTGCCATTTGGCTTCATCGTATCCGCTGACGGCGCGCCCGAGACGCTTCATGATCATCGGGGACTTTGCGGCCATTATCTTACTTTCAGACTCTAAGTCACCGAAGAGTCTCGCCTTCGCCGCCATCATGTATTGCTCGGCATACCTATAATATTCGCCGTCAATGATGAACCCTGACCTGAACCATTGCGAAAGGAAACCAAACTTCCCATGCGCCTCCCAGAAAAGCACATGCTCATTCAAAGAATTCTTCTTTTCCATTTTCACCCCTTCAAGGCAATTGCAGACCCCTCTTTCGCGAAGTTGGCAGGGCAAGCCGTAAGGCTTGCTAACACCTGCCAAAGCCACCTCTCCCTCCGCAGAGGAATCATATGTTAGTATTTTATCATTTCCCGCGCTTTCCAGCAAGTGGGGCATGGTGCGACGGGGATAATCTTACGGAACCTTACGGGCTTCGTCGGACTCGGGATCGACAAGCTTCAGCTGCGTCCACAGCTTATGTCCTATTGCCTATTGTACAATTCTCGCCAAAGCTGCTGCTTCCTTGAATGTCGCGCCAACGATGTAGCATTTAACGTCATATCTATCGGAGACTTCAGAATCGGCAGGAAGATCAAGGCCGGGGAACGGACACAGCTCCACATCCGAGAAATCCCTGAGGCAAGGGAACGCCTGGAAAACCATTTCGCAGTGGTTGTTTCCAATGCCAACTTCCTGAACTCCTTGATGATCCGAGTAATACCAACGGACGCCAAGGATACGTGCAATTCTGCGCATGAAGCTGCCGTCGACATAAGATGCATTAAAGCCGACATGGTAGGCCTCTTGATACATTGCCGCCACGCGAATATCATGGGGAATCAGGAACTGCATCGCAAATTCAAGCGATTCTGCGACAACGAAGATGACCGTGCGCGTTATTATGCCACGATCACGCGTGTCACATGTAACACGACATTCCACCACCCGGCCTAGATCTGGTTCTATGTGCCCCCTTGCCTGATCCGTCGGCATGTGCAAGACGCCGGTAAACCCATCCAGCCGGCTATATTCCCTTACATGCTCAATGCGGACTCTCCGAATTTTATCGTCCTCGGAGCGAGATGTAAGCTCCGTCCCGTCGGCAGGAATGACAGATTCGGGCATACGGTTCTCCGTCCGTAGCCACACGTCCGGCATAAACCCTTTCCTCCGGTCCCCGACAAGCAAGTCTTCGTATTGCTTCGTCCCTGTAACATCAATAAACGTTGGTCTCCAGAGAATTTTCTTCCCCGCAAGCTTCTTCTCAAGATCTTTTGATGTCATCATGTTTTTTCTCCTTTTTAGTTCCACTTCTAATATAGATAATGGATTTACCCCATCTCCTCTTACAGGGAAAGTTACTTGTACGCCCAGAATGGTGCCTGAATCCGATTTTCGACATTGCAATAATTGCGCTAAATCACGCATTTTTGGCAACATTTCTAGTTCGTTTTTACGAAGCGAATTCTACTTTTCGAATACATATAATTGCGGCGTATGGAAAACTACTACTCCTCAAGCGCTATCACGCGCAAAAACGAAAATGAAGTCGCATACTTCATGAACAAGCTCGAGGCCGCGGAATTCATCTCGCGGCACGAATCGAAGCTTGTCAACCACCCGATCCTCCGCGGCAGATATGCCGAGAGGTTCGACGCGGGCGAAGGAGATCCTGGCTATGATGCCTGAGTTCAAGTCGGTCACGAACATCGACCGCGCGAAGTGCGTCATGAACAAGGCCGTGCGGGAGGCGGCGCTCCGGCCGGGGAGCCGGCTCGCTTTCCTCTACGCGGCATAACTGCCGCGGGTCCCGGCAGATTTACTGCCGGACCCGCGGTTTGCGCTCAACTCACCCGTAATACCACCGTTCCGCGGGGTGTGTCCCCATTGATTCTAGTTATTCACACGCGCGGGGAGTCAGTCCGCCAGATTTTGTCGGCAAGGACCTTGTAGCCATGGTCAACGACGTTCATCTTGAGCGGCTCACGCCGATACTTGATTCTGTCCCAGGCGATGAAGTAGCGCACGCCTCCGTCTGCATCAGGGACCGTCCAGTAATCTATGTAAAGGTCGCACGGGCGAAAATCGCCGTCTATCTCAAACGGCTCCGACTCCCACCGCATGGAAGATAGCATATCCTCATGGAACTCGAAGGATCGCCCATTGCCTTCATCGAAAAACGCCATCCCATGCCCAATCCACATCCCGCTGCCTGTGTTCGGCGGCAGTTTCGCGGCGAGGTCGATGGCATCCGACCCAATCTGGAAGGACCGTCCCTCGTCATCCGCCAGATACAACAGGTTCAGAAAACGAACTGGGCAATATGGCGTCGCGACCGGTTCGCCGACCGCATTGCCCGCAGAATCCAGCTCCTGCCGAACCAGCCGGTAACCACACGCCTTAAAGCGCAGTCTCGCGTTCCATTTCATCATCAGTTCCTCAACTGTGAATATTATACCACATTCCATACCGTTGTAAACAACGCCGCTTGCAAGCAACCCCATGCAAGCGATTGTTTCCCTATTCGCACATCTGGGCTTCAAGCCAACACTTCACCTGTCAATGGACACGCCGAAGCCGCCAGTAGGGTAAACGAAGAGTCGAGACGTAACCTTGTGCGGCCAATCGCGATACATTTCTACCAGCCTCTGGACCCTCTGACTGCGATCACACTCTGGGATTTCCTTCCCGTATGGCGTCTCCACCTTTTCGACGGTTCCGTCTTTAAGGAACACGATCGCCTCCATCCGTGGACGAAATTTATCAAGCAGCCTCTCTCTTGAATCCATACATTTCTCCTTTCATTTCTGTATAGTTAAGTTCGCACTTCAGCTCTTTCTGTATTCTTCGCAATCTCTAAGCCGGCTCCCTATTCCACGCCAAAGCGCGCTCAGGGTGCCAGCAGAGAAGGTCTTCAAGGACGGGACAAAGGGAAAACACCATTTCCTCGCCATCAACCTCCACGCGATACTGCTTGGCCATCGGTTCTGGCTTCCACATTTCAGGACTGATCAGAAGGGTCCAATAAACCCTAATGAAACCGCTAAGGTCAACGTCGTAGAACGCGCCCAGCACTTTGTAGCGGGCCTTGATCCAGGCAAGGATCTCCTCTTCTGTGCCAACCGGAAGGCTCTCGCCATGGAACTCGCCGTGTCCGTCGACAAGGCAGCGATACCGTTGCCTTAGCGCAGCCAGGCGGCAAACCAAACGTTCAACAGGGTCCCAGATGATCACACGCTTGGCTCCTTTCCCATCTCGTCCATCCACGGCGGAACCGGAATCGACTTCACCCGCAGCGCGGCCTTGTAGTCGGCAAAGTCGAACTCAACCTTGCGAAACTGGACCTCGCCGGTCGCAGAGTCGAAGATGACATAGCTTGAGTACGGCTTGACACGCGGATAGCCCATCGAACCAACGTTCACGAGGTACTGCCACCCGTTTTCCACCTTGAAGTCGCACGGATCAAGCTGTTCGCTGTCGGGATAGTGAGGATCCGACACGAACCCAACCCTATAGAGCGCTTCCACATGGGTATGGCCGACGAACAGCATCTTCTCGTCCCTGCAGAAGATCGAGTCCCTCGCCTCCAGCCGAGTGTGAATATAGTTCATGCCCCTAGGATCAATGAAGTTGGCATGCGCCACAGCGAAGCCGTCGCCCTCGTACACGTAGGGCAGCGACTTGAGCCAGTCGAGCTCGTCCTGCCCCAACTCACGACGGTGCCGCTCAGTGCCTTCCCTCGCACTCCCTATCATGCCATCTGTGTCGCGCCAGCCTACAACGGCGGCATCGTGGTTGCCCATGACGGTGGGGATACCACGTTCGCGGAGAATCCGAATCGCCCCAGCAGGGTCTGGGCCGTAGCCCACGACGTCGCCGGCGCAAACGACTTTCTCCACGCCATAGCGTTCCGCGTCCGCCAGCACCCTTTCGAGCGCCTGCGGATTCGCGTGAACGTCAGAGATTATTGCATATTTCATTTCGTGCCTCCAGCAAATTTAAATCGTGCAAGCCCGATATCCTTATTACCGAGCTTGTCCGCGGCGTTTACGCCGCGAGGTCAAGGCCAGGATCGAAGCCCTCCCCGCGGAGGGCTTCTTCGAAATAGCGCGGACCATATGCGCGGATGAGGTTTCCGACACGGAACTTTATCATGTAGACGTTGTTTGCATTCGTGCCGAAGCGGGCAGCAAGCTTCTTTCCGCTGATGCCGCGGACTGCCAGTCCGATGTAGATGATGAGGTCGCGGCGCGAGATGTCCTGGTCGCGGCGAAGCTTGTCGAGCGCGCGGGCAAGGGCGCGGGTGCGCGTCCCGACGTCCAGGCCTTCGCCCTGGTGTCCGTCCGCAAACATCCCGGAGAGGAGGCCGGACATCTCCTCGATGTACTTCGCGTGGCGGTCGCCGCGGTCCCTCAGGTGGGAAAGATAGCTACGGGCCTGCCAGCGGATGGCCCCGAACCACTCGGCCTCAGTCCGAGGCATCTTCTCTCCGTAGGCCTCGCGGTCTTTCTTGTGCATCAGCTTGTGGAACGCCTCCTCCACGGCGTCCTCGCGGTCGGCGAGGGAATAGGAGGAGTTGAGGCTCTTCACGAGCGGGTCCTTGAACTTGGAGTAGAGTTCGGCCCAAGCTTTGAAATCGGGGAATTCAATGATTTTCTCAGCATCAAGAGTCATGCAGTTTCCTTTCTTTAGTTTGTTGGTGGTTTGGCGGTAATATGGATAACGACTGGGTTTTCGAAATCTTAACTTTCTTTCATAGTTTTTTTCTCCTTTCTATTTAGGTGTTGGTTCTGAGCGTAAGAGGAGCATCAAGGCTGGAGCCTTCCAGCCAATCAAATACCTTAAATTTTCAAAGATCAAAATATTCCCCCTCCCACAATTAGCCGGAGGTGTTAAGCCCCCTTAACACTTCTCTACAATATATAATGGGAGGCGGCATTAAAGCCGCCTCCCATTACCGCGCCAGGTCCAATCAAAGAGTCACTTCGACCGCCGCGACTCCATGTATCCACGAAGGCGCTTCCCGGTCTTTCCCACGATCTGCCAGGCGCGTACGTGGGAGATGCCCTCCAAGTCGGCAAGCTGCCGGTATGACCATTTCGTTCCGTCCGCGAAGCCGCCGTTGAGTGCGAAGAGCCGCCAATTGCGTTCAGAGACGCCAATCTCCTTCAGAATGCGCTCCGCCTTCGGCGTGTGCCATTCGTGCAGTATCTCGTCAATGTCAGCCGCGATCTTTTTCATGGTGTGCCTGTATTATACCATAAACCTACGCTTTGCGAGAAAATCGATCCGGCGAGTATTCACGATTGGAAAGTGTAATATCTAATGGAACACTTTTCTATGATGGAGTACCGGAGGTGCCATTCTCCTTCCACCATGCATACTCGCACTTTCGGGCGTTTCCCTTTCCAACAGGGAAGCGGATGTCGATCTTCCGTTCAAACCCCTTCTTAGCCCACATCATGTCTCTCCAGGCGAAGTACTCTTCACTAGGATATCCATCGGCATTTTCCATCCAAGGGTAGACCTTAGCACACTGCCAGGCGCGCTCAAACGTCTCGGACTTGAGGCCGTCGTAACACTCCACAGGACCGAGGTAGAAAGGCGAGAGCCCTCTCATCACCTCGTCCTTATTACCGGACGTGCAGTCGATCTGCACAAACTCCTTCCCTTTAGCAGCCTCATCCAGCTGAGACTCAAAAGAACCCTTACCTCTCTTACCAACAATTCTTATCATTCTCATTCTCCTTTCTAAATGCATAGAACGGCAAGAATGAGGTCACTCTTACACTCCATTCTGGACGCAGGTCTGCCCGTCGCAGATTATTAAAGAAATAGCGTGCAATTACATGTCTACATCCTGATCGCCATGCACCTTGATCTTTCTGATCGACCAATAGAACCTCTCATCCAGAACTGCATGCAAATCATCTTCGCGTTCGATTTTGCCAGAAAACGTGTCGGAAAGATCGCGGATTTCCTTTTCCATGCGAGCCTGGGCACTTGCCTGGGAACTCCAAACGCTGAAATCTCGCTCCAGTTCATTAATGTCTTCATAATACAACGCCCACACCCACAGCATATCGCCATCGACGTGAGAATTACTATCACCCGATTTCTTGTTCACCTTTTCTTCTTTTGCTTCGCTCATTGTCATTTTCCTTTCTTTATTATGCAATCATACCGATTGCAATTTGTTTTGTTTACTTCACGCCTCAATCCGTTCCGTGCTCAAGCGCTATCCAGCCCAACTCTGCGCCGCGTCCATCTGCCGAATCGCCTCCGCAAGCGAAATCGGCTTCCAACCATGCCACTTCGCGCAGACGCAGATCGAGTCGCGGGTTGTGGCCGGTGGCCCTGACATATGCCGATGCGCGTGTCCGTAGATGACGCGCTCGCCGGCTTCAAGATTCTTCGCCTCTTCTTTAACATGAATCAGCCTGAGATTCAGGTCAGGGATGCGCATTTCCGTCATAACATCCTCGAACGCACAACGATACCAATCGTCGTCGATATGGTCATGGTTGCCCTTTATAAGAATCTTGCGTCCGTTCAATTTCTTACTGAGCTCTTCAAGATCGCCCACTCCGCCATCGCAGAAGTCACCAATGTACAGCACAAGGTCATCCTTTCCGACAACGCTGTTCCACAGCTCAATATGCCGCATCTCCTCCTCTTTTGTGCTTTCGGCAAACGCGCCGCCAAAGAAAGTCCAATCCCTGAAATGATAGTCGCTCGTCACGAATGTATGATTGACATCCATCTCGTCCTCCTTTCCTACTTTGCCTTCTCCGCCGCCTTGAGGGCCCAATCGCCTTCGCCAACTACGTTGAAGCGGATATCTCCCGCGCCGCAGCATCCGCAGCCGTGCTCCGCGCAGTTCCTGCAATGCCAAACGGTGATTTCCTTCTCCGTCTCGCGCTCGGCGCGCTTGTTCGCCGTCTTCGCGTCGACGCCCTGCGAGCGGAGCGTGCGGGCGATCTCGTGCTTGCGGGCGAGAAAGCGGGCGAGCGACTTCTGGTACGGACAGTTCCCCGAGCCGTCCCATACGACGTGTGTCACGTCAAATCCGAGATGGCGGGCCTCCGCCTCGTTCGCCTCGTCGCCCTTCCAGGCCGAATAGCGTACGTGAAGGTTTGCGGGGTGGTCGACAAGCGCGGGCAAGAGCTCAATGCGCTTCGTGTAGAGGATCGCGTGTACCGTCGGGTGTCGGCGCGCGGCCGCCTTGCATGCCTCGACCTGCGCCTCGTTCTCGAAGTCCCCGCCGTCCGAAAGGCGGATCGGGAGATGAAGTCGCTCGGCCTCCTTGAAGAATTGCTCGTAGTAGGCTTTCGGGTCGATCCGGCGGAGGACCGTGTTCTTCGCCTCTACCTTCCTGCAATTAGGCCGCGGCTTCGTGCAGATGTTGATCACGTAGCATGTCCCCGCGCACTTCTCGATGCACGATGGGTGGCACGTGATGATCGGGAGCGTCGCCTCGTTTACGCACCGCGTCTTGCGGTTGCCGAGACCGACATGCGGCTCTTCGGCAAAGCGTCCCTGGTACTTGGCCTCGAATTCGGCCACGTCGCGCTGCATCAAATCGATGCATTTCGTGAGTTGCTCTATTTTGTCTGTCATTCGTTACCTCCGTGTCACTAGTAACCGCATGCAGATCAAAATATTACATTATGCCAAACTAATCGGCTATTTGCGCTTTGACTTGCGTCCCTTCTTCTTCGCAGTGCGCTTTTTCTTCGCAGGGGGCTTCTGGTCGGGGGGCTTTTTGGCTGCCGCGGCAGCCAGTTCCCTGCTATGCAGGCTGTCAAGGTCGTACTCTTTTCCTTTTGAGTCCACCGCTTCACAAAGTAGTAGTCGACGATGCCCGACTCGAACTCGCCCATCTCGCATAATTCCATCCCCTCGTCTGCACACTCCCAGCATTTCCTGAGGTCTTTCTTCTTGTTGCCCGTGCCCTGCACGATCGACTGCCCAAAGCTACCGCCGCTTCCCCCGAACTTGACGCATACCTTCATCTGACGCTCCTTTGCCAAATGGCTTTGTATTGTCTATACGCATTATAACAAATCTCCCCCAAATGTGGGGGAGATTTCAAATCCACCGTGGGCTACCTGCCTGCCGGCTACGGCAGGACACGCAGGTAACCAAGCTCAAAATCACGACGGGGGATCGCCAGGAGAACGCCGTCTTCTTTGCTCGAACTGGCGGCGACATGGAGAAACTGGCATGTAGCCTCTTTCACAACGAACTTGTCGCCGGGCATTGCGGACACGCCACCCGGAGTCTTGTCCTTTCCCTCGGCGACGACGGCGAGATCGTCGAGAAAATCGAATTCTACCGTCTTCCCGACGAGAGCCCTGAACTCGTCGTCGGAGAAAGCTGTCTTCACTTCCTCGACCTTCAGGCATTCCGCCGTCTTTGAGATACGGCGGTACACAACGCGAGGATTGTCGGTTCCAAGCGTCGCACGGGTGGAGTCCGCGTCGACGGCGAATGTCCCGTAGGACTTGTACCAAGCGGCACCCGCACGCTCCTCACGCCAGAAAACATAGCGAGTCAGCGGACGGGCAAGCTCATCCGCGATGCGGGCGGCCGTCTTCTCGGAGTCCTTGTTGAACTCTTCGATGACAAGAATCTCGTTCCAGCCCCTCTTGTCGCACATCGGGCCAATCTTTCTCGCATTCTGCCATCCGTCGCCGCCGTTTTCGGAAAGAAGGCAGGCAATTGTGTTTTCCTTGCCGGGGACGGTGAACCAGTTGTGATACGGAAGTTTCGTGGCCTTCACTCCGAAAAGATGTGTCACTTCGGCGACTGACTGCAGGTCATCCCCGAAGGACACTTTTCCAGATCTCAGGCACGAATTGAATTCACTCATTGTATTTTCCCTTCTTTAGTTGTGGTTTACACCACTAATACTTAGCTACAACTCCCCTTCTTACGAAAAAATTGCGTCCATCTGAAGAAAAAGTCCGCGACGTTGCCGCCGCGTAACTCACGCCATCCCTCCTTCCCTTGCAGACTCAACCTCAAAGAAGGACTCTGCAAGGTACACCTTGTTTCCATCGGGCGTCTCATATGTCTCAGCCTCTCCGGGTCGGAAGAACGCCCATATCGTATCAACTTCCTGATCCTCCGATTTGCGGAGGCCTGGGAACGCATTCTGCATCCACGAAAGGACTTGTTCTTTTGTCCCCTCTATGGCA
>CADCGZ010000023.1 GCA_902801025.1 uncultured bacterium
TCGTCCGCAAGGTCATCCTTCACCACCGCCTTTACCAGCTCATCGACTACGAGCGAATTGGGTGACCTTATAGAGAGTATGCAAGTCGGACTTTCGATCTTGTAGGAAAGACGCGCGAACATCTCACCATAGCGCAGCAACTCCTCTACGGCCTCGGCCGAACACCCGTTCTCACGCAAGCGACGAGCACGCAAAGCCACCAATGCGCCATACATCCATGCCCTATCCTCGAATGACCAAAGAATGCTGTAGACCGGCGTCTCGTACGACTCTGGGACCATGAAACGCAGTTCGAGTCCGGCGGGATACTGCGCGCGTGGACGCGTAACGGCAACGTCGAGCGCTGCGAAGAGCGCAGCGTTCGTCGCGAGAATCCGATTGACGAGCTCCGTCGCCTCCTGCTCGGTCAGGACAACGGAGTTTGTAGCATCCAGATTAAGCTTGTGGTTCCAGTCATCCTTTCGGTAAGAGTTGATCAATGCCTTGTCGCCGTTAGCAAGTGCCAGGCAGTTCGTCGCATCCATCAGAACCGGCACCATGTTCTCGGACGGTTCGATCGGCGGCGGCGCAGGCGGCAGCAGATCGCTCACATCTGGCGGATCAATGTCGCGCCCTGCGATATAAAAGAACGCGCTAAGCCCTGCCAGCGCCAAAACAAGCCCAAGGCAGCCGAACACGACCACCTTAAAAGCCACTCGCAGCACGCGCCGAATCATCGAAGCCATGGACATTTGATTTTCCCTTATTTTTCGCTTATGAAAGTATTATATCAAAAACTCTGACGCGGCAGTTACGCCGCGAAGCGTATAGAGTCAGTTAGAGGCGAATAGCGTCGCGAAGCGCAGAGGCCGGAGAGCCGACTGGCGCGCGAGAGCATGTTTGCGGGCCCGACATGATTTTGACTACCAGCGTAAAGGGCGCGCGTGAAGGCGCGCGCGTCAAAATCATGTCGGTGGGGTGCCCGCAAACTGCGGGTTGGTATCCCCCGAGGCGAAGCCGAGCCGCGAAGCGGGCGCTATGCGGGGTGCGAGCAGGTCGGGCGTAGGCCTCGCCGTCGGGCGGCACGGCAACGCAAAAACACCGCCGCCGAGGCGCCTAACTTAAAATCCGGGGAGGTTGAGCTGCCCGGAGACGCATACTTTGCGGCCTTTGCTGAGCGTGCTGTCGGAAGTGTCGTAGACCACGAACTTTATCCCCTCGAAGCGCTTCGAAAGCTCCGAGCGGATGTAGTCAGAAACACACTTCACATTACCCTTGTCGTCGTCAGAAAAGCCAATGGAAACGGCGCGATCCGAAGTGCCGTTGCGACGCAGCATGTGGAAGATATGTTCCACGAAATCGCGTATCGCAAACTCCTTCGCAAGCTCCGGCTTCGCCGCGGTCGGCGCGACCGCAAGCTTCTCCTGATATATCGGATCAGCGCGCATGCGCTCCTTAAAGCCCTCGAACGTAACGGCGGAATAGCGGCACATGCCAAGATAGTAGTCAAGCTCCTCCGCATCAGTGCCAAACTCGCCGTCGCCAACTCCGTCGATCCACTGGCGATAGCCGCGAAGGTTTGACATCATCGTCTCGCGCTCCTCTTCGGTCAGGACATACTTGATGAACACCCTGACCGCCCTCTCTATCGTCTCAGGCGCGTGGCCACGAGCAGTCACGATGGCGAAAATGCGACCCTCAATCAAAGTCTTCTTGAATGTGTAAAAACTCGGCGACGGCTTCTCGCCGTGCTCTATCTTCTCGAGCGCCGCAATTGTGTCCTCAATGAAGTTATCGCGTCCAGGCGCGTCCTCGAAATTCCTAAACGCGTCAGCCCACACTCCGCCAGGAGCGCGATAGTGTTCCTCATCGGCACGAACAAGCGCAAAGGTGGCAGTCGAAACTTCCACCGGCTTCCACGGGCTGTCGATGGTGTCGCGATGCTCCATCTTGATGCGCGTCGGCATGTGGAGAATGTTGTCGTCCCAGTCGAAGATATAGTACTTGAAATCCCTGTTCGAGACTTCCTCGTTGATGTATGGAATCTGGCGACGCATCTTCAAACGACCTTCCCCCTGAAATCGAAGCCCTCGACCTTCTCTATGCGGACATCGACGAATTCGCCGACATTCCCGTTACCCTCAATATACGTAACTCCGTCGACATCGGGCGCCTGCGACTCAAGCCGCGCCACGCCAGGCGCAACTACGAGTGCACGGAAAGTCTTTCCGACAAACCTCTTGGATCGAGCTCTCCAAATCTCCTTCGCAAGCCCCATCACCGCCTTCTCTCGGGCGAGCGCAACCGCGCGCGAAGGACGCCCGCCGAGTAGCGCGCCCTTCGTGCCCTTCTCGGGCGAATACGCAAAGCAGCCGAGGTGGTCGAACTGCATGCGCCGCAAGTCTGCCATGAGCTTTCTGAAACGCGCCTCGGTCTCGCCGGGGAAGCCAGTCATTATCGTCGTCCTCAGCGTAATTCCGGGGACGACGTCGCGCAGGAACTCGGCCGCCGCGAGCGAATCGGCTATCGCGGCCTTGCGGTTCATCTTCTCGAGGACTTCAGGAACAGTGTGCTGGAGCGGCACGTCGATGTAGCGGACGGCGTGTTTCGACGTGAGCATCCAGACGAGAAAATCCTCTGATATCTCGCTCGGATAGCTGTAGAGGACGCGCACCCAGAAGTCGCCAGGAATCTTGTCGAGCGCCCAAAGGAGATCGGGAAGCGACTTCTTTCCCTCGCGCCAAAGCATCGGATCTTGCGCGATGACGTTGATTTCGCGGCACCCCGTCGCCACGAGCGAACGCGCCTCTTTGAGTATCGACCTGAGCGGGCGTGAGCGGTACTTGCCGCGAATCAGAGGAATCGCGCAGTAGGCGCAGCGGTGCGCGCAACCCTCTGCAATCTTGAGGTATGCGAACGCCTTTCCGGTAAGACGAAGCGCTGGCATCTTCGGCTCGATCCAGTCCTTCGGCACGCCGCCCCATTCGTCAACACCGGGAAACGCGCCCTTGAGTTCTGGATATCTCTGCGGATAGCAGCCCGCGACGACGACCTTTCCGTAGCGGCCGATCTTCTTGAGCTCAATCGCGCGAAGTATCTCGGCCTCTGCCTCCTCGCGCGCCGACGCGATGAAAGAGCAGGTGTTGACGATCACGACATCAGCGCAGTCGGGATCGGGCGAGAGAGTCCAGCCCTCCTTCAAAAGATTGCCAGTCATGACCTGCAAGTCGACTGCGTTCTTGGCGCAGCCGAGCGAGACGAGTGCAAGCGTTCCTCTCTTCTTCTTCATCGCAGTAGATTATATCAAACCTTAAGGATTTCTGCCGCATCGAAACGGTCTGCCTGCCACGGAAAGGCACCAAGTGCGGCAAGTGCCTCGCCAGCGAGAAAGAGCGAACCGCAAATCAGCACATCAACCGCCCCATCCTTGGTGACAGACCCCGTTCTTCTGGGGACAGACCCCAATTTTTCCAGCGTTAAATGTATAGAATCGCATGAAATCGCCGGAATCCCCGCAGATTCCATTTTTCGCGCAAGCTCCGCAGGGTCAAGCGAGCGTGGATTGTTCGTGCGGACAGCTATCCCTTTTTTGACGAGTGGTGCGAGAATCCGCAACGTTTCGTCGACATCTTTATCCCCGCAGAAGCCAGCGACGAGCGTGGGGACAGACCCCGCGAAAGGTGCATATTTACGGAGTGAAGCGGCAAGGGCGCGGGCCGCTGGGGGGTTGTGGGCCCCGTCAATGATGAAGCGCCCGACCCTCTGAAACCTCCCCGGCCAGACAACATCAGAAAGCCCATCACGCGAGCCCTTCTTGAGGACTTTCAATGCGGCAAGGGCGGTGACGGCGTTTTCGCGATTGAACGCGCCCTCAAGGGAAAAGCCATCTGGAATCTCCGATTCGTCCGCCATGTCAGGCGCATAAAAGAACGGCGCACCAACCTCGCCCGCGCGAGCTTTCACGACCGCGACGACCGCAGGATTGTTCTTCCCAAGAACTATTGGCACACCCTTCTTTATTATCCCCGCCTTTTCCGCGGCAATCTTCTCGACGGTGTCGCCAAGCCAGTCGCAATGGTCAAGTCCGATCGTCGTTATAACGCAGATCTCCGGCACGCAGATGTTCGTCGCGTCAAGCCGACCGCCAAGCCCCGTCTCGAGAACGACATAGTCACAACCCGCCTCCGCATAGACGAGAAAGGCGACGGCCGTAAGAGCCTCGAAAAACGTCAGGTCGGTGAGATTTGGTATTGTCTGATTGCCTGATTGTTTGATTGCCGCAGCGACGCGGGAGGACGCCGACTCCAGCATTTCATCAGATATCGGCTTCCCGTCAAGAAAGAATCGTTCGTTGATGCGGACGAGATGAGGAGACGTGTAGCGGCCGATTCTGAGCCCCCCAGCGCGAAGCGCCGCATCCATGATGGCGCACACCGCCCCTTTCCCGTTCGTTCCCGCGACGTGTATCGCCCTGAACTTCAGCTGCGGGTCGCCCAACGCGGCACATACGCCGCAGATCGCGTCAAGCCCAGGGCGCATGCCAAACCGCCGCCGTGCCGCGAGCATGTCGAGAAAGTTGCTCATCAGACCCCTGAAGCGGTAACGACATAGCGAAGGAGAACTGCAAGAACTGCGGAAACACCGTAGAGCGCAAGTATGATCCACATCGGCCAGTCGGAAAGGAGAATCTTCTCAGGACGTCCGACATCGGCCTTCGAGTAGACGAGCCGAATGTAGCGCACAAGACCGAGTGCGACGAACACGGCCGTCAGCGGCAGAAGACGTGTGCCGAAGCGTGCCGTCGTTTCCGGAGAAAACGTGTACCACGTGTAGACGGCAAGCGTCGCAAGAGCTGAGACAAACATCAGCACGTCGAGCACGACGGGATGGTAGCCCTTGAGCGCCGCGCGCGACTCAATTGCCACTGACATCTCGTGACGGCGCTTGGCGAGAGCGATAAAGAGCGAAAGCGCAAACGCGCAAGCAAGGAGCCACGGCGAGATTCGCACGTTCATCGCCGCGGCACCGGCAATTGCGCGAAGGACAAAGCCCGCCGCGATAACAACGACGTCAATATATGAAAGACGCTTAAGAAACCCCGAGTACGCGCACTGCATCACGGAGTAGATGAGAATTACCGCAAAGCCCCACGTGCGGTCAGGATGGCGGAATACGAGATAGCACGGAAACATCAGCCCGACCGCGAAAAGCGACAGCGCGACTCTCACGGCGGAGATGCGCGACACGAGCCCGGCCGCGACAGGGCGCAGACGCTTTACCGGATGAAGACGGTCGGCCTCGAAGTCGGCGACGTCGTTGAGGAGGTAGAACGCGCTCGAAACGAGACAGAACGCCGTCGCCATCGCGGCGACGAGGATGAAAGGCCTTATGCCACGCGCCATCGCCGCCTGCGACGGGTCCGCGACGGCGAAAAACCAGGCGAGGAAGACGATTCCGTTCTTCGTCCACTGATTCACCCTCAAAGCCCTAAGCCAGACATTGATTCGCTGCGTCACTTGACCGTCCTCCACCTTATGATTCCCCACAGGAGCGAATGGTACGTGCAGACGGGATTGGACTCCTTTTCGTAGAACGTCCAGAACTTTGACCAGTTGCGGTCCACGGAAGGAACCCAACGCATCGGAAAAAGCGCAAGCAGCCGCGACTTAGACGAGCCATCCTTACTGGTCTCGAACTCCCAGAATGGCCAAAGGCGGAAATACGAATCGTCCTTGCGGCTCGTCCAGAAAGGAAACACGCGCGTCTCGTTATCGTAGAGCTCGACGAGCTTCCAGCCGAAGCGCGTGACAGACCCGGCTTCGTCACCCTTGTCATAAGAGCGCCAATCGACGCGCTCGTATAGAGGCCATATCGACAGACGGCTCCTGCGCGCGTTGGACTCCCACTCGAAGATCGGCCAAGGACAGCGAAGACGCATTTCGGGGGCGGAATTACCATGCGCTGCCCAGGACTTTGAATAAGTCTCGGTCCACGAGAAAAACGGCGGGATAAAAAGATCCTGACGCTCGCGCGCACGGCGAACCTGACCGTAAAGCGGCCAGAACATCCACGAGGTTCCCTCTCCCGCAGTGTCGCGATCCTCGCGGTAGCTCGCCCAGGTGACGATCGGCCAAAGGGCGTACTGGTGATCGCTCTCGCGCTGGTGGTTGAGACCGTAGAACGGCCAAAAGCTCCAGGCGCCGTCGTCGCGCCAGCTGAAGAACGGGAAAAGCACCGTGTTCGTCGTGAGCCACTTCCCTTCAGAAGGACGCGGCATCCTGTAGCGCGTCCAGACTGGCCACAGCGCAAAGTCGATGTCGTACATCAGGAGAATATGTGGATGGTGGCCGTAGATCGGGAAAAGCCCCCAGTAGTCCTCCGCGGCATATTCGCCGCGCTGCGGCTTGTGCCCGTTGAACCAGAGCGGCATGAAGTCGAACTGCCAGCCGCCGTCGTCCTGGCTCTGGTAGTGCATGAGGAAGCAGAATCTCCACCAGTCGCGATGCGAGGTGAAAACCGGCCAGAGAACGTCGTCGACTTCGCCCTCGTGGGCGTAAAACGGACGAACGGCGAGATAGTCGTCGGCGGGTCGCTGCTCGTAGAACGGCCCGACCTGGAATGTTGCGGCAAGAAGAAGTTCAGCGAACACTCTTGCTGAGCTCCTCGAACTCGCCGCGCTCGAACTCCGAAAGTTCCTTCACGCGCCCCTTGACCTTGCGAATCGTCATATTCGCACGCTGGCGATCGCCCTTCGCGATCTGCACCCTCGCGAGGGCGATCAGCATGCGGACGTCCTCCTCCTTGCCGGATTCCGACTTCGAAAGGTCGCACGCCTTGGAGATGCACTGTTCGGCCTCGTTGAGGTCGCCGTTGGCGTCGAGGAGGATCGATCCAAGCGTCTCCCACGCGACGTAGAGCTCTGGCGCCGTGCGAACGGCAAGACGAGCGTAGCGCTCGGCCTCCTCAAACCGCTTCGTGCGCCTCAGCACCTCGGCGAGGTCGTTCTGCGCAAGGACGACGGGACGTGTCGTCTCGCAGGCCCTCCTGAGGAATGACTCGGCCTCTTCGTACTTGCCCTTCTGAAGTGCAAGAGAACCCATGACGTAGTTGGCGAGCGGTGCCTTGCGGTTGCGCCTCAGCACTTCCTTCGCATGATATTCGGCATCGGCCGTGTCATTGAGGGAAATGTCGAGCCCAAGCACAATGTCCTGCGTCGCCTGGACGTCGGGGCGCGTCTTGATCGCCGCTGCAAACATGTCACGCGCGGCCTTGCGCTTCTCATTGCCCTGACGCAGCAAAAGGAACGCGCGGGTTGACTGGATGTTATAGTCGTTCACGTCCTTGGCGTTCTTCTCCATTTCCGGAAGTATGACGTTTTCGACGTTCTTGAGGAGCTTCGCCCTCTCTGCTGGATCCTTCGACGCATCAAACTGCTGCAAAGAGACGGCGGCGAGAAGCGACCACGCCTGGAGGTTCGCCGGATCGAGATCCGTCGACCTCGTGAGCATCGCCTTCGCCTCGGCAAGCTCGTTCTTCATGAGATGGAGCATCGCGACTTCGATTGCGACACGCGGATCGTCCTGGGCGGCCTTCGTCGCGCGCTCCAGGTACTCGATCGCCCGCGCGCTGTTGCCTTCGAGGAGCTCGAGCCGCATGAGGCCGACAAGCGCGTCGTGGTTCTCGGCGTCCTTGGAAAGAACCTCCTCGTAAGTCGCCCTCGACTTCTTGACGTCGCTATCGCTCGCATAGAGCGCAGCCATCATGTTGAGCAAGCTCGAGCGGCGCTCGGTCGGGACAAAGTCGATCGCGCGGCGGATCTGGTTCAGCGCCTCGCCCGGACGGCCGGACTTCGCCCACGCAAAGCCAAGACGGACGAATATCTCGGGATTCCTGATGTAGCCGTAAACGTTGGCAAGCTTCCAGAGGACATAGCGGCGCTCCCTGTCTTCGACAATGGCCTTGAACTCCTTCTCGATGTCGTTCTTCTTGCGCACCGCCTTCGAATGGCCGGCGCGCGCCATCTCGAACTCGTTGAAAAGCGCGCAAACGTTGTCCCTGTCGATGGAGTTGAGGACGAGCTCGTACATGTTGAACGCGCCGTCGTCGTCGCCGGCGTCCTGAAGCCACACGCCGCGGTCATTGGCAATAAGGCCGATGTGGCGGCGTAGCCGCAGGCGCGCGAGCTCGATCGGGTCATTCTCCTTCCAGAGCCGATAGCTGCCCCACTCCTTAACGCCCTTCGGCGGCGCGAGAATGGCGTCGAACTCCGACCACGCGCTCCAGTCGGGCTTGCAGGCGGGGTCTGCGCCGAAGAAGAAGAATTCCGGCACGGCCTTTATCCCGGCGGCATACCAGAGATCGGGCGCGCCGAATATGGCGGCCTTCTTCGCGATGTCGGGATCTGCCGCAAACCAGTCCTGCACGAACGCAAGAACGCCGAGCGAAAGCGAAATCGAAAGCTCGCGGTTTTTCTCGCCGCCGATGCCCTTCTCCTCGACGAGCTTCGCGAGCTCGCCGAGATAGCGTTCGTCGAGATCGCGCTGCAGGCACACAAGATTGAGTTCCTTGCCGGCCTTTGCGGCGGCAAGGCGCAGGTGATCGTCGAGAAGCCCGTCGGTTATGAACCACGTGCGGTCGCCGAGATCGGCGAGGAGCTTCTCGGCCGTGCGGTCGGCGAAGTCGCCGCGCGAACGGTCGAACGAAAAGAGATTCAGCAGGACGGTGATTACCATCACGAGCGACAAGACGGGGAGGGCGGCGAGCGCGAGCGTGCGGCCCTTCATCGCGACAGGTGCCTCGTCGAGCGACTCATTCTTGCGCACCTTCGCCACGGCGAGAAGCCACCAGTACGTCACGAGATAGGCGGCGGTGAACGCGGCGAGCGCGCACGGCACCACGGGGAGAAGCCCGTAGGGGCGCATGAGCGGCGAGGGGGCGAGCGGCGTCGCGATGGCAAGAATCGTCACGAAGCTCATCGCGACGTGGTATATCCACTGTGAAAGCCCGCTCTCTCGGTTGTATGCGCCAAAGCTCGAATAGAGCGCCACGACGAACGGCAGCACCGCGAACGCGCCGACGAGGAACCAGCCGTCGACGGAGAGCCATGCCTTCGCCTCGGTCCAGTGGGCCCGCATGTGCTCGGTAAAGTTGCCCGACGCGTTGGGGGCGTAGGCGAAGAGCGTGACAATCGCGATGAGGAGGAAAGCGAACGCCGCGCCGTATGGCTTGCCGCCGCGCTTGCCAGACACGGCCCACACGCCGCCAAAGTAGAGCGGGGCGAGAAAGCCGAAAAGCGGAGAGTCGGCGAAACCAAGACCCGCGAAAACCCCGATAAGAATCGGGAACAGCCAGCCCGTATTCTTCCCGGCTCGAGCGTACGGGATCAGGAGCGACGCGGTGACGAACGCCCACGCTGCGTCGAACGAGAACGAGCTCAGGTGGGTGAACGACTGCTGGACGGCTGGAGTCGCCATAAATATGACGGACGCGACTATGCCGGCCATGCGCCCCATGGGGTCGGCGTACTGCGAAAGCATCTCGCCGCCTATGCGCTCGCGGATGAAAAACGAGGTCAAGTGATATAGCGCGAGAACCGACACGATTCCGCACAGCGGCCCAAGGACGTTAGAGCACCCGAACAGCCGCGCGAATATAGCCATCAGCGGATGGACGTTGACCGCAGCGGAGTCGAGCCCCTTCCACAGCGACATCAAGTGCGCACCCTCGCCAGGGTAGGCGCACGACGCCATCGTGCAGAAGTAGAGAAGCGCCGCGACCGCAGCGAGCGCACATGCGACGATCCACTCGCCGCCCCTCTTGCCAACGTCCTTGAACTGTTTCATGGTCAGAGCCCTCCGAAAATCACTTTACCTTCGCCAGCGCCTGCTTCAAGTCAGCTATGAGGTCTTCAGGATCCTCGAGACCGACGGAGAAGCGGATCAAGTCCGGCGGGATGCCGGCCGCCTTGAGCTGCGCGTCCGTCAGCTGGCGGTGAGTGTGCGAAGCAGGGTGCAGGACGCAGCTCCAAGCGTCCGCGACATGCGTCACGATGCCGATGAGCTTCAGCGAGTCCATGAACTTGATGGACGCCTTGCGGCCGCCCTTGATGCCGAACGTCATCACGCCACACGGCGAATTGCCGTTGAACTGCTTCTTGACGAGCTTGTTGTACTTCGAGCCGGGAAGCCCGGCGAAATTGACCCACGCGACCTTCTTCTGGGTCTTGAGCCACTTGGCGATCTTGAGTGCCGATTCCGCGTGGCGGCGTATCCTGAGGTGCAGCGACTCGAGGCCGAGGTTCAGGAGAAACGCGTTGAACGGCGAGGGAATCGAACCGAAGTCACGCATCAAGTGTGCGGTGCACTTCACAATGTAGGCCATCTTGCCAAACGCCTTGACGTAGCTAAGGCCGTGGTAGGAGGCATCAGGCTCGACGAGGCCGGGGAACTTGTCGGCGTGCTTCGACCAGTCGAAGTTGCCGGAATCAACGATGCAGCCGCCGACCTGCGAGGAATGGCCGTCCATGTATTTCGTCGTAGCATGCGTTACAATGTCGCAGCCGAACTCAAACGGACGGCAGAGAATCGGCGTCGGGAACGTGTTGTCGACGATCAGCGGCACGCCGTTCTTGTGCGCGACACGCGCAAACTTTGCGATGTCGAGGACGCAACCCGAGGGATTCGCAACCGTCTCACCAAAAACGCACTTCGTGTTCGGGCGGAACGCGGCCTGGATTTCCCTCTCGCTCGCGTCAGGGTCGACGAAAGTAAACTCGATGCCAAGCTTCTTGAGGGAGACGGCGAAGAGGTTGAATGTGCCGCCGTAGATCTGTGCAGAGGAGACGACATGGTCGCCCGCGCCGCAAAGGTTGAGGACAGCGAACGTAGAAGCCGCCTGCCCAGAGCTCGTGAGAATCGCCGCGACACCGCCTTCAAGCGCGGCGATCTTCTTCGCCACAGCGTCATTTGTTGGGTTTGCAAGGCGAGTGTAGAAATAGCCTGGCGCTTTCAGGTCAAACAAGTCGGCCATGTGCTGTGTCGTGTCGTACTTGAACGTCGTAGACGAATACACAGGAACCTGGCGAGGCTCGCCACACTTGGGATACCATCCGCCCTGAACGCATAGTGTGTCAATCTTCACTTTTCTTGTCCTTTCGATGTGAAGTACAAATTATACCAAAAATACGGCGTCCGTTGCTAAATATCAGAGGCGACACGCAAAGTCGTCGTAGCCGAACTTTCGGACGAGTTCCTCGCTCCCGTCCACATGGCGCACAACTATATCTGGCAGGTTTACGCCATTGAACGTGTTGTTCTTGACCATCGTGTAGATTGCCATGTCGCCAAAAACGACAGAATCGCCCTCGTGCAGCTCGTGTTTGAACGAATATACGCCGATTTCGTCACCGGCAAGGCATGTTGGTCCGCCAAAGCGGTAGATATACGGGGAACGGGCATCGGGGAACGGGGAACGGTAGACAACTCCACCGATTACTGGCGGGGTGTAGGGCATCTCGATGACATCCGGCATGTGACATGCCGCGCTCGTGTCGAGAATCGCGTTGTAAATGCCGTCCGCGCCCTTTGGCTGGATTTCGAGGACGCGCGACTCAAGCGTTCCCGCATTGAGCGCAATCGCCTCGCCAGGTTCAAGGTAGACGACAAGATGCGGGTGTCGCGCCTTAAAATCGTTCAAGAGCGCAACAAGCCCATCGACATCGTAATCCTCGCGCGTGATGTGGTGACCGCCGCCGAAGTTAACCCACTTCATCTGTGGGAGAAATTCGCCGAACTTCTCCTCGAAACCTGCAAGGACTTTCTTTAGCTCATCAAGCCCCTGCTCGCAAAGACAGTGAAAATGCAGACCATCAACCTTTGCGCTCTTTGCGGCCAAGAAAAGCCCCGACTCATCCAGCACCGCACGCGTCACGCCGAGACGCGACGAGGGGCGACAAGGATCGTAGGCGGGCGTCGTCGCAACGGAGACTTCCGGATTGACCCTAAGCCCAACCGAAACGCCGCGCTTGCGCGCCATTTCGCCGTAGAGCGCAACCTGGCGCGGCGAATTGAAAACAATGTGGTCGATGAGCCCCAAGAGCTCATCCATCTCCTCTGGGATAAACGCCGGCGCGAAGACATGCGTCTCGCCGCCGAAATTGTCGTGCCCGTGCTTCGCCTCGAAAAGCGAACTCGCCGTCGTGCCCGCGAGGAACTTCGCGCACAGCGGATAGACGGCAGTGCACGAAAACGCTTTCTGCGCAAGGAGGATGCGAACGTCTGCACGCTCGGAGACGCTTTTAAGAATCTCCAAGTTGCGCACAAGTGCCGCTTCGTCAATGACGTATCTTGGCATCAAGGAACCTTGACGGGGTCGAACGTCTCCTGCCACGGAAGCCCTTGAACATTGAGCTCGGCCATAAACGGATCGGGGTCGAATTCCTCGCAAGTGTGGACGCCCTTAGTAGTCCACTTGCCCTCGAGGAACATCTTCGCGCCTATCATCGCGGGGACGCCCGTCGTGTAGCTTATCGCCTGCGAGCCAACCTCGGCGTAGCACTCCTGGTGGTCGCAGACATTGTACACGTAGTAGTCGACCGGCTTGCCGTCCTTCTCGCCGTGGAAGATGCAGCCGATGTTCGTCTTGCCCTTGGTGCGAGGGCCAAGAGACGCAGGGTCAGGAAGAAGCGCCTTCAAGAACTCGATAGGAACTATCTTCTGTCCCTTGAAGTCAATCGGGTCGATGCGCGTAAGTCCCACATTCTCAAGGCACTTGAGGTGAGTGAGGTAGCTCTGGCCAAAAGTCATGAAGAAGCGGATTCGTTTGATGCCCTTCAAGTTGCAGCCGAGCGACTCGAGCTCCTCGTGGTGGAGAAGGTACATGTCCTTCTTGCCAACCTGGTCAAAGACATACTCGCGCTTGATAGCCATAGGCGCGGTCTCGACCCAATAGCCCTTGTCGAATGCCTTCTTGTTCTCGACGGCGACCTCGGGCTTGTCGTCCTTAGGATCGGCTACCCAGTAGCTACCCTTCGCCGCGACTTCGCGGATGTTGATCTCGGGGTTGAAGTTCGTTGCAAACGGATAACCGTGGTCGCCGCCGTTGCAGTCGAGGATGTCTAGCGTCTCTATCGTGTCGAAGTAGTGCTTCTGGGCGTAGGCCGAGAAAACCTGGGTGACGCCGGGATCGAAGCCGCAGCCGAGGATAGCGGTAAGTCCCGCCTTTTCAAACTTCTCGCGGTACGCCCACTGCCAGGAGTACTCAAAGTGCGCCTCGTCCGGCGGTTCGTAGTTGGCGGTATCAAGGTAGCTTACGCCAGCCGCGAGGCACGCGTCCATGATCGCGAGATCCTGGTAGGGAAGCGCGATGTTCATTACGAGATCGGGCTTGAACTCCTTGATGAGAGCGGTAAGGCGCGGCACATCCATCGCGTCGATCTGCGCGGTCGTGATCTTCGCAGGAGACTTTGCCGCCTTTGCCCACGCGCCCTTCCCTTCGGCCGCGCGACGGTCGACGTCCGCCTTGATGGCGTCGCAGCGCGACTGCGTGCGCGAAGCGATAAGGATCTCGCCGAACACGTCAGGGTTCTGGGCCATCTTCGCGGCCGCAACTCCGGCGACTCCGCCAGCGCCAATGAGCATCACTCTCTTCGCCATCTTCGAATCTCCTTTCAGGTTTCAGAAAGACTATTCCGCATAGGTGAGCATAGTATACCATATTTACACCCCAACGAGGGCTGCACACAATTCGTGGCTATAGCCCGGCTGGCGCGCGCGAGCACGCTGGCAGGACTCAGTGCTGCTCAGCAGGCAATTTTCGTCCGGACGTCAACGGCGGAACGTGACGCGTGAGAACTGCACCTTGCCGTCGCCTCCGTGAGCCGTCACGACGAGCTTGAACGCCTTTGCCGTGACAGGTTCTGCAAGCGAGAACTCCCTGATGTAATTACGCGAAGGGAACTCCACGCCCTTCTGATCGTCGACAGGCATCCACTTCAAACCGTCTTTCGAAGCATAGAGGGTCCATGTCGAGGGGTCGCGACCCGGGTAGTCGTTCGCCGATGCGATGGTGTAGCGCGTCACCTTCTCTGGATCCGCAAGCGAGACCGTCAGCACAAGCGAACCCTTCCAGTCGCAGCAAAGCTTCCCGCCCTTCTCGGCGACGAACGCCATGGCAGGAGACTCGTTCTCGGCATAGCCGGACGCATCCCCGCCGACGGCCGCCAGGTCCACGGCAATCGGCCGCTCAGCCGCAAGACGCGCAACAAGCGCACAGTGCGCGTTGTAGGCGGTCGCACGCGCCGCAATGCCGTCCTTCCTCGGCGGCACCGGTTTTGTGCCGGGCGCATGCGAGAACCTGAGCTCGCCGCCTTTCACCACGTCGGCATGACGGAGGCGCACGCCGTCAAGCGCACGGCCGTCGAGCGCAACGGCTTCGGACAGCACGCCGGGGCAGTCGGAGACAACCCGGAACGTCTTCCCGCCATCCCCCACGCGGAGCGCGACCTCCCGCATCTGCGCCTCGCCGATGACGTAGCCCGCGCCGCACGGATCGAACGGGTAGAACCCAAGTGCCGAAAAGACGTACCACGCGCTCATCTGCCCGCAGTCGTCGTTTCCGCACAGCCCGTCCGGAGTTACGCCGTACTGCGACTCCATCACCTCGTTGATGTACTTGGCCGCGAGGTCTCGTCGCCCGAGAAGCGAAAAGAAGTAGATGACGTGCTGGCTCGGCTCGTTGCCGTGGCAATACTGCCCGATGAGGCCCGTGACGTCGGGAATCGCGCCAACGCCCTTTGTCGAATCTTCCTTGAAAAGCCCCTCAAGGCGCTTCAGCGCCGCGTCCTTGCCGCCCATGAGACTGACGAGCGTGCCAGGGGCGTGCATCGTATGCCAGTTCCAGTGGAAGGCGTTCCCCTCCGTGTAGTCGCAGCCGTGTATCTTGTAGGGATCGAGCGGATTGCGCCACGCGCCCTTCGAGTCGCGCGCGCGGATGAACCCCGTCGAGGCGTCGAAGCAGTTTGTCCACGTGAGCGAGCGGTCGTGGAAGAAGCGCGCGTCGTCCTTCTTGCCGAGCGCCTCGGCGAAGCGCGCCGCGCATGCGTCGTCGTAGCAGTTCTCAAGGAGCCGCGAAACGCTTTCGTTCCTGATGTGGTCGAAGGGATACCAGCCGTATTTGTCGAGCAGGTCGTAGCGCGCAATGCCGCGCCGGCGGTTCTTTGTGAGCGTCGTCTTGACGCAGCCCCAGGCGCGCTCCCAGTCAACGCCCTTGAACCCCTTCAGGTACGCGTCGACGATCATCGGCACGGAGTGTACGCCGATCATGCATTGGTTGTCGCCGCCCCACAGCGTCCACACCGGCAGATAGCCGTTCCTGTCGAAATGCCACAGCATCGAGTTGATGAAGCCCGGCACGCGCTCTGGCACGAGTATCGTGTAGAGCGGACCTGCCGCACGGTAGGTGTCCCAGCACGAGAACGTCGAATACACTTCGCCTTCGCCAACGTCCGATATGAGGTTCGGCTGGAAGCAGAGGTGGTAGATCGACGTGTAGAGCGCCTTCATCTGCTCGTCCGTCCCCTTGGCCTCCACGCGAGAGAGGATGGCGCGCCACTTCGCCTGCGCAGCCTTGAGCACGGCGTCGAAGTCCCACCCCGGAATCTCCGCGTCCATGTTCCGGCGCGCACCTTCCGCGGAAGTGCGGGAAAGCGAGACCTTCAGGTAGAGGACGCCACCTTCCTTCAATACGAAGGTGTAGGCCGTCTTTTCAAGCCGGTCCTCGCCAATGCGCTGCACGACACGGGAACTCACGGGATTTTCGGACGTCTCCCAGGCAAAGTAGTAGTCGTGGCTCGGCCAGCCGTCACGAAAGACATGCCCCGACATGCGACCGTCCTTCATCGGCGTGACATCGGCCGAACGCACCGCCCTGAACGACCAGGAGGGATCGAAGAGCAGATGGGCTGGCGATTTCAGGTAGGTGATTCTGTAGAGCGCGACGCGTTCCGTACAGGTCATCTCGATACGAACGCCGGTGTCGAGGGTAACGGCGTAGTAGCCTGGAGACGCCTTCTCTGTCGCCTTGTCGATGTTCTGGTAGCAGTCGCGGCTCCATGCCGCGTCGAAATCGCCCGCGAACGGCATGAAGCCGACGTCCGTGAATTCGCTGCACCCGGTTCCGCTCAGGTGGTTCTGCGAAAAGCGCTCGATGCGTTCGTCGCCGTACTGGTAGCCGGAGCAGTGCTCCCACCCGCTGTGGCTCGTGTCGGGGCCTGGCTGCACCATGCCGAACGGACACGTCGCGGCGGGCGTCGTGTGGCCCGTTCCCTCGGTGCCGATGAACGGATCCACCCATCTTAGGACATCCGCCTTCGCGACGGCGGCACCCTGCGCCAATGTCGCCGAGGCGAATACTGCGATAAAACACAGTTGCCTGACGTTGCTCATGTTGTATTTCATTGACACTTGATCTCGTTGTTCGTCACCTCAGGATAATTGTGAGCCCAAGCGATGAAAGCTGAAGCCCGGTGTCGGTGGCCTTGACCCGATAGCTCGTCGGCTGTCCGTTGACGTAGACCGTCCAGCCCGCGAACGACGGACGCACGGGGCAGTTCTCGAAGGTAATCAAGTCGACGCCGGACCGCGCCAAGGAGGACGGATTCGTCACGTTTGTGAGATAGATGACGCCGGACGCCGCGGCCTTGAAGTTCACGATCGTGCCCGCGCCAGCCGCCGCGTCGATCGAAAGGCCGTAGATCGCGCTCGCCCCGTCGTCGTCAAGAATGAGCCGAGCCCCGCTCGCCACAGCCACCGTCGATCCCGCCGCAAACGCCGGGTCGGAGGCGGAAGAGGAGGATGGCGGATGCCAGGATACCTGGAACTTATCGGACTCGGTCTTGGTCTCGGTCGGCGTTGCGCCTGCATCCGTGCGCACGTCGATTGTCCGCCACGCAATGCCGTCAGAGCTCGCTTCGAGTTTCCAAGTCGTGGGATTGCGATTGGGGGTGTTGTCGTTCGCCGTAGTGAACGAATATGACGCCACGCGCGCCGCGTCGTTTGGCAGCCTGATTACCACGCTCCGCCATTTCGAGTTGTCGGTGGAATCATTGACAGAAGAATTCGGCAGCCATTTCGTAGCAGCATTGCCGTCGAACGCCTTGCTCACGTCCTCCGAACTACTGCCTCCATAGCTGCCGCATGCACAGTAGCAGCCCGCGACAAGATTCATTGCTGCCGTACCGTCCGAGGCCTTGTCGAGATTGAGGTTCAGCCGATTAGACGATGCATCGTAGAGCGAGAACTCGGACATCTGGACATTGGTATTGCCATGCGTCTTCATCACCGTAAACCGGAAATACTTGCTGTCTGGATCATCGACATTGACGCCGAACAAAGATCCCCAACACGTAGATTCCGTATACGTACTACGCGGCATGCTGTAGTCGTTAATGTGCTCGTCAATGAGGTTCCACGTCACGCCATCAACGCTTGATTCAAGCGTCCACGTTCTGGGATTGCGCCCCGGCAGCCCGTCGTTCGCCGTCGTGAACGAGTAGCTGGCAACTGGCGCAGCATCGTCGGCCAGCCGCATGACGATAACGCACCAATTGTTCGTATACTCCTCGCCTTTAGGTTTAGGTCCTGTCAAGCACAGCTTGTTGCTTTTGCCATCAATGTCTTTCCAAATACCGTCGAAAAGTTTGTCGAGCCCCTCATTGCTGCTTCCTGTGGAATAACCGCTCCTGGCAAAAGCGGCAGACCCGGCAGCAAGATCGGTAGCCGAAGTTCCCTGAGACATTACTGATAGCCCCTGATTGACGCGATTGTGGTTCGCGTCATAAAGCGAAAACTCGGAAAGCTGAAACACATTCTCTTTTTGGTGTGTGTTTTTGACGGTGAGACGGAAGTACTTTGCATCGGACAGCGCGGGCGCGGCGGCGATCTGGAGCACACCGCCGTCAACCGCAACAGCACCGGTCATACCCGAAAGCCCCGTCACAGTCGCCGTTCCGCCGCCGATCTTCTCCAAGCCAGCCCCTGCGGGAATGTCGCCGTCCTTGAACCTCACCGTGCGAGTCTCGCTGTCGCCGACGGAGATCAGCTGCGTGAGCGTTCCGCCGTTGGCGAAGGTTATCGCCCCTGCCGACGCAGAGATGGATTCCGCGACGACGTCGATTCCGTCGATCTCCAGTGTCGCGCCCGGTGCGACGGTGAGCTTCTTGAGCGGACGTACCTGAACGCCGAGCGCGGGGTTCTCGTAGCGGTAGGCGAGCGCTTTGCGGCTCGTCGTCACGTCGTAGCCTGTCTGGACATCTACGTCCTCCCAGTTCTCGCCGTCATCGGAACGCTGGAGCCGCCACGACACGGGATCGCGCTCTGACGCATCGCCCGCCGTCCACCACTCGTAGCCGGTGACGAGCATGCCGTTTTCGCCAAAGTCGAACTTGAGCCACACGGAGTCGCGAACTTCCTGCGACTCCTTTTTGCCTGCGCGGTAGTCAAGCCACTTCGAGCTGGTGTTGTTGTCGTACGCAAGCTCCGGCCTCTCGGCATCCTTGAATGGTATGCCGCCGTTGCTCTTCTCCGGATTATGCACGGTGTCGTACGTCACGGACGCAGCGCCAGTAACGTTAGTTCCGAAGGAAAGCAACTTAACCTCGGAGAACTGCATCATGTCCGGGTTGCCGCGAATGTCGTCGACCTTGAAACGCCAGTAGCGCACTGGCCCCTTTGCGTCTGCCGGAACGGGCGCAAGCACGAGCTTGCCTTCGCCGACGGTTATCGCGTCGCCGAACGTGCCCTTCGCCGTAAGCGTTCCAGAGCCGAACTTTTCGAGGTTGACGGAGGAATAGACGCCCCCAAGCGTCCTGTTGTCGTTGCAGACAAGCGCGAGGGTGCCGGGCGCCGCCGAAGTCGAGCGAACGGTCCCGTCGCCCCAGGGCGCCTGCACCGTCTGGCGGACGCCGCATATGTCGAGTGCGGCATTGGCGGAAATCGACATTGCTGTTGGCAATGCGTCGTCCTTCGAGACGGAAAGCACGCCCTCTTCGATGCGAACCGCGCCAGTAGTCCTTACCGGCTCGGTGACGCGCAGGTCGCCAGAACCAAGCTTCACGAAGTCGCCGTCGCCCACAATCGACACGTGCGAATTCGCAAGCGGATAATATTCAGTGCTGGACACCTTGAACCTGAAATCGCAGCCCGGCGCGTTCGTCACGACAATCCGGCCGTTGTCCGACGAAGTGAAAAGCTGGTGGTCGTGGTTGGACCGCGACCAGCTTGTCTCGAGCGTGCCGCCCGCAAACGTAAAGAGGAGGGACGGCGCCTTTTTCTGGTAGATTCGCCGGGCGAGAAGCCGGCTCTCCGCGCCGAGGACAACGACGTTGGTCGCCCCAAGATGGGAGGAGTTGTTCAGGCAGTCGGTGCCGGTCTCGAAGTCCTGCCGGCTGCCGTAGACATCAAGCACCGCATGATCGAGCACAATTGAACCACGCACTGCGGCAGAGGCCGAGTCAGATGTCGCCTTTACGCCTAGCTTGAAATTATCGTACACGGTAAGGCTTGTGTTCCGCAGAGTCAGCGACGCGCTGCCGGCGTCACCATAGCCGACGTAAAAATTCCTGCACTGCGCACTGACGGTATTGCCGCCGTCCTTCTTTCTCTTCGCTTGGTTCGGCCCGTACAGGAGGCGGTAGAGGTTCGACGGACTGTCGCGATCCAGCGTGATGTCCTGGTTGGCAAGCCGAAGTTCGTAGAAGTAGCCCGTTGCGTTGCCGTCCGTCTGAAGGTAGCTGTCAGACCAGTTAGCGTCGATCTGATACATCTGGTCGAGGCAGAAGATGCCGTAGCCGGAAAAGCTGAGCGGCGTCGTGGCGTCAATCCCCGTCACGTTCAGGTTCAGCTGGCCGACCTTGTCCGACGATGCAGTGTTAGCCGGGTTTCCAATGAGATGGAACGGATCAGCAAGCGTAGCCGTCGCGTGCGTAAGCGTGCCGGAAAGCGTGAGTGGGTCGCCGCCCGGCGCAGGACCTATCAGCCGGTCGGAGTCGTAGGTGCCGTCGGTCAAGTCGAGGTCCGTGACGTCGCCCGTCACCTCGTAGGCGGCCGCACACGCGGCCGACGCGGCGAGCATCACCACCGCGAGCAGGAATCCCTTGCCGAAAATCGTCTTCTTCATTGTTGTGATCTTTCGTTTTGCAGTTTGAATATTACTTCTTTTGCAACCAGCGCTTCCATTCCTCCGCGAGCTGTTCGCGAGTCTTTTTGGTCAGCTTCTTCCAGACCTCCTCGTCGTACTTGCCCTCGCGGCAGATCTTGTTGAGCTTCATGACGAAGGTTCGGTCGTATTTCCTCGACACGAATGCGAGGAACGAGGCCGAGACCCTGTACGATGCGTCGTGCCTGGGGTCCCCCCGCGCCATGTCGTCCACCGACTTCGCGCCCGCCTTCCCCTCGTAGTTGACCCAGCGCACCCAGTCCGCTATTCCCTCCACGAGCCATCCAGGCGCCCTGGCGTACGGCTCGGCGCGGCCCGGCGCGGGACGGTAGTCCTGGATGACGTGCGCGAACTCGTGGACCAGCGCACCCTTCACTTCCTTGGGGTTCCTCTCCACGAACTTCAGCGACAGGTAAATCTTGTCGCCGCTCGCCCAGGCGACGCCATCCTTCGTCTCGAGGATCAGGGGAATGTCGCCGCGCGTCCACTTCGTCCCCTTGCCGTCGAGAAGCTCGATGACGTTCTTGGCATACCCCTCCAAGGCGGGCTTCAGTTCCTTCTCGGCCCACTCCTTCTTCTCCGGCGCCTTCGACGCGTCGACGGTGAACGTCACTATTGGCTTCGGTGGCGCAGCATGACAAACCAACGCCAGGAGCAGAACCCACGTCGCTACCAGTTTCTTGTGCATTTCAACTCCTTTTACTTTGTGACAAACTGACATTGTTCGTTGCAATTATAGCATAGGACACCATGGACGGCAATTGCATATTTCCGACACGGCATTGCAAAAATCCGACAACTCGGCCAAGGGCTCATTCCTCACCGGGCGCCGATTCCATGTCGAATACAAGCTCCCCGCCCTTCAGTATGTCTTCATGGCGAATCGTGAAGCCGTCAAGAGGCTTTCCGTTCAGAGTCACCGCCTTCACGTACTTGTTCTCACGCGAGAGGTTCCTGGCAACGACAGTGAAGGCCTTGCCTCCCGCAAGCTTCATCGTCACGCGCTTCAGCTGCGGCGCGCCGAGAACGTATTCACCGCTCGCTGGGTTCAGTGGATAGAACCCCATCGCAGTGAAGAGATACCACGCGCTCATCTGTCCGCAGTCGTCGTTGCCGCACAGGCCGTCCGGCTTGGCGACGTAGAACCTGTCGAACACCTCCCGCAGAAGTTCGGCCTGGCGCCTCGCGCAACCGGCGTAGCGGAGCAGGTAGGCGACATGGTGACTCGGCTCGTTACCGTGGCAGTACTGGCCCATCAGCCCGGTCACGTCTTCGCACGTGCCCGTCTCGGACTCGTCGGCCTCAAGTGTAAAAAGACTGCAAAGCCGCTCGCCCGCGACCTTTTGGCCGCCGACCGCCTCAATAAGCGCCTCGGGCTCGTGCAGGACATGCCATGTCCACTGCCAGGCGTTGCCCTCGGTGAAGTCGCTTCCCGTGCCGGCGTTGCGCCCGAGCGCCAGGGGGTTGAACGGCGTCGTCCAGTTGCCCATGGAGTCGCGTCCGCGCACGAAACGAGTCTCCTGGTCGACAACGCTGCGCCACGTGCGCGAACGGCGGAGGAAAAACGACGCGTCGTCCGCGTGTCCAAGGCGCTCCGCCATCTTCGCGGCGCACCAGTCGTCGAAACAGCATTCGAGGAGGCGCGAGACCGACTCGCTCGTCACCTTGTCGTTAGGGAAGAATCCGTATTCGTCGAGGAGCGACCAGTCCTCCAGCTTGCGGTCCTTGTGGAGACGGGTGAGGGAGTCCTTGATAGCCGCGTACGCGGTCTCCCAGAAGGCGCGGTCGTGCGCGTGCCGGGAGGCGGCGTCTGCGTTGCTCGGCGCGGCGTCGCGCGTAATGGCCTCCGTCTTCAGGAACCAGTCGACGACGACGGGCACGGAATGCGTGCCGATCATGCACTGGTTGTCCTTTCCCATAAGGGTCCAGATTGGCATGAACCCGGCCGCCTTTTGGTGCTCGAGCATCGTCTCGACGAAACCATCCTCCTTGTCGGACGCAATGAGCGTGGCAAGTGGATGATAGGCGCGGAAGGTATCCCAGAGGGAGAGCGTGGAGTAGTAGACGCCGCATGGCGCGACATGGACTTCGCCGTCCGCGCCCCGGTAGCGTCCGTCGACGTCGGCGATGTTGTTCGGCTGGATGAAGAGGCGGTACATCGCGGAGTAGAAGCTTGTATTCTCTTCGTCCGAGCCTTCGACTTCCATGCGCGCAAGCTGACTCTCCCACGCGGCGGCCGCGGCGGCACGCACTGCGTCGAAGTCGAACGCGGGGATTTCCGCAGCAAGGTTTTTCTCGGCTCCGTCAGGGCTCACGAGGGAATAGCCGACCTTGGCCATGAGCGGTGCACCGTCGGAAAGGTCGAAGCGAAGCGCGAGGCGAGACCCCTTCTCGTCGGGCGAAAGCGGCTCAAGCCGTTCGCATGAGACGACTGGATGGTTGAACTCGATGATGTAAGAATACCGGCGCGTCACCCAATGGCGGCGGTGCGTGGTGCCGACAATGCGGCGGCTGCCGTCAAGGTGCGCGTCGCAGGAAAGAATCGTCTTCGCATAGTCCTTGCCGCCTATCCCCCACTGGCAGTCCACGAGAAGCGACCCCTCGCCCTTTGGATACAACATCCGGTATATCGCGCAGTGCGGCGAGCACGTCGCCTCCACGCGGACGCCGGGATCGTCAAGCGTCACTGCGTAGTAGCCGCACTCGCAGACCTGGTTCTCCTTGCGGAACGTGCTGGAGGCGTCTGCGGACGGAGCTCCGGCGAACGGCATAAGGCGCAGGTCGCCGAGATCGCCGCATCCCGTGCCGCTCAGGTGCGTCTGAGAAAAGCCGAATATCCTGTCGTCCTCCCAGCGGTAGCCGGCGCAGTAGCGATAGCCGGTGCGGCCGGTGTCGGGGGATGGCTGGACAAGCCCGAAGGGATAGGTCGCGCCGGGGAACGTATGGCCGTCGCCGCCTGTTCCAATTTCCGGGCGCACCCATTTCGCGCGAGCGAGCTCTGGCGCGACCACCAGCCCCGCGACTGCGGCAATCCGTATGGCATTCATGTTCTTCATGCATTGATTTTATCAAATTGCTGGTGGCGACAACAATTGCATATTTACGACCATGGCTTGCAAAAACCCGACAAGCGACGCCTTGACCTGACGAAAGCCGTCTGATATACTTTACCTCGTTCCCACCCAACCGCAAAACCACCAATGCCGAATCCAGTCACAGCACGAGAAAACGACTCGACGCCACGGCGTCGACACGTACTCATGATGGCCAACCAGCGCAAGTTCCTCGACCACGTGGCGAAATACGCGGCAGAACACAACTGGCGTCTCACCATCCCGAACGACGGGATCGCGCCGACCATGTGGGAAGGAGACGGTGCGCTCGTGTCGTTCTCCCGGTCGAGGGAGCAGATGAACTTCGCGAAGCGGCTCTCCCGCCGCGCAACGCCCTGCGTCGGCCTTTCATACGCGCTCCCCCGACACAGGCTGCCGCGAGTACTCGTCGCATACGAGCGCCTTGCCCAACTCGCCGCCGGGTGCCTGCACGGCAACGGCTACGCCCACTTCATATACTATTCGAGCGAACGGCTAAAATCCTCCTCTATCGCCTACAAGGCGTTCGTCCGCGAACTCAGGGCCCTCGGCCATTCGGGCAAAGTGCCGTGGTTGGTGAGGGATGAGATGGTGGAGGAAGGCAGATTATACGACCCGAAGTCCGACGGCATCATATTCAGGCGCTGCTTCGCAAAGGCGGAACGGCCTCTCGGTGTATGGTGCTTCAGCGATTCCCTGGCCGCGCGGCTGCTGGACTCTGCCATCGCGGCCGGAGAGTCGATACCAGACGGATTCGGCATCCTCGGCTCGAACGACAATCCCGTCATGTGCGAGAACCAGCAGATTCCGATGTCGAGCATCAATCCAGACTACCGGTCTGCCGCTCTGAAGGCGTGCGAAACGCTCGACAGGGCAATGGCCGGGACGTTCATCCCCGCGACGCCAACGTTCATCGAGCCGCTCGGCGTGTCGGAGCGCGACACGACGGGAACGGTGACCGGCGGCAACCCTGTTCTGCGCGCGGCGTTCGCCGCCATGCACGACCACATCGGCGAGGCATACGGTGTCAGGGAACTGGCGGAAGACCTCAAGATGTCAGACCGCAAGCTTGACAGGCTGTTCCGTCGGAAACTCTCCACTACGCCCGCAGCGGAGATGAAGGCGCTTCGCCTGAAGACGGCGGCCTCGCTGCTGCGCACGACGGACTTCACGATTGAGAAGATCGCCACAACATGCGGATTCAGCCATGCGCCGCACTTCGTCAACACGTTCCGTTTCGCCTACGGCGAGACGCCCGCCACCTGGCGCAATCGCTGGCGGCGGTAGCCAAATCTCAGCGACCGGATTGCCGCCACCGTCTTCTTCCCTTTCTAGACGAACACTCTGACGAAATAGACGCATCACGTCGATAGTCAATCAAATAACTACAACTGCTACTTATTCGTCTCGTCAAGAAGAATTGCCAAGTAGGAGGCAAAGGCGTGATTGCAGCTTGCCTCGGGACGGTCGTGCTCCCACAAAGTGCCGGTCTGCTCCGCCATCTTGAGATAGTACCCGCGAATCTCCCTGGAAACCTGCGCGTCTCGGCCCTCGCGCTTAAGCACGATGAGGCGCATCAGATTTCCGACAAAGGCGTTCGAGGGCCAGACCTCCTTGTAGAGTCCCTTGGCCTGCCGCTCGGGGCCAAACTCCTCCGTCAGCTTCTTCCACAATTCGGGATGCGTCTTCATTGTCGCGATGCCGTGGAAAAACGCATAGTACTGGCACGTCTCCGTAACATCGGGATGCTTCGAGTTGTCCCGGAACCAGATGCCGTCATACGAACGTTCTCGAATTAGCTCCTTTAGCTTCTCCGACTGTTCGGCAAGTTCTGGCCGTCCATAAAGCCGGGCCACTTTAGCCAAGACCTCTGCGTACGTCATGTTCGAGGGCCAGTTCACACCGTCCTTGACGAGCTTCGTGTCGTTCGCATGGCTCCACTCTACGAACACCCAGGCCGGCAGGGTTTCAAGCGCCCCGTCCGCATTCAGGTACTGTGCGTAGAACCTGAGAAGTCCATCAACGCGAGGCCGAAGCAGGTCGACGGTTTCGCGGTCGCCTGTCCGGTCGAAATAGTTCGCAAGCTCGAGGATGAACCACATCGACCAGTTCGGGATGTAGTTCTTGTTGATGTGGTCGCCAGGATAGCACATCGGCACCATCCCCTCGGGAATATGCGGAAACTTCTCGGCAAGCGCGAAGTTGCGAAGGAACGTGCGCTCGATCTCGTTCCTCCCCGTGAAGAAATGCTCAGCAGGGCCGGTAAAATAGCTGTCACAGAGCCAGCCCGCGCGCTCTCGGCTCGGGCAGTCCGTGAACACGTCGACCGCGTTCTGCGCAAAGGTCTCGCGCGCCGCCTCGAATATCCTGCGGTCTACCGGATCCTTCAGCGCGCACGCACGCGTCGCGTTCGGGTTTTTGTAGGTCCGCAGCTCCAGCTTCTCGACAGTCGCCTCCCCTTCCAGCATGATCACCTCGGCGAACTTGAAGGTGTAGGGCTCGAACGACTCGAAATCGTACTCGCCCGGTTCCTTCACGTCCCACAGAATGACGTTGTTGCATCCGAAGCGGCCAAGGAAATCAAGCTTGCCGCCAACAAGTATTTCGTCAAACCCGACGAGCAAGCGACCCGGCTTCGTTACCTTCACCTTGAGGCGAAGAAAACCAGTGTCGTTGATCGCGCCCTCGTAGCGGACACCCTGCGTCGCATCGATCTTCGCCGCCCCGCCTTCGAATTTCGCCTTCGGCTCGATCGTCCGCCTCCACCAGTCGACCGAGGGGTGATACTTCAACTCGGCGGTCGGATAAGTGGGACCAAGAAAGCTCCCCTTCTCGTCCCAGAGATGCGGCGGGTGCCCAAGATCGCCTGTCCGCAGGCTGACCGCGAGGACATCGGTCGGGCGATAGGTGCCGTCGATCTCGAACTTCGGATAAGGCGCCCCGCGCTCGAGCATCTTCACCGACGGAGCATTGGTGACGACGAGCGACTTGAGCTTTGATCCATCGCGTTTCCACGACTCCCACTGGAGCTGTCCTGGCACCTCGTAGACTTCGCTCTGCGCGCGCTGGAGGCTGTAGCGCTGGGTCTTGCGGACGCGCTCAGTGAGATTCGCGTCCCACTTTTCGTCGCCAGTAGCCCGCACGACCTTGCCGTTCGCGAGCACTTCGGCCTGCAGAAACGGCTCATGCTCGACGATGTAATAAGTTGTCGTGTTGTAGGCGACGCCGACGATGCTCAGCCGGTTGTCGCCCTTTCGCGCAACGCGTGAAAGGTCCCACTCGTCCATCCGGAACCATCCGTGCGGACCGCGCGCCGGGCCGTATGCGGCGAATTCTCCGTTTACGAAGACCTTGAAGATCGAGCAGCCCGCGAGCCGCAGCTGAAGCGACGCCTTGCCGTCCCACTCGAAATGCGTAGTGAACGCAATGGTCGAGTTGATCTCGCCTTTCTCCGCCGTCGTCCAGATCGGCTCAGCTACATCAAACCGAACTGCAAACGCAGGGCAGGCGAACAAAGTTCCAACCAGTACCACCACCAGCTTCAAGCGCATGAACAACACTCCTTGCATTTCGATTCTCGGCAAATTGCCACAACACGCCAATTCAGCCACGAAGCTCTTTCATCTCACGAATCACCTTCTCGGCACTCGCCTGGTCTGGAAGGACAGGATCGGGAAGTCGCGAAGACTGGATCGTCTCCACGGCAAGCGTGGCCTTGCTGCGCTGCTCGTCGATGAGGCGCTGAAGACGCTTTAACTCCGCTTCGCGCGGGCCTCGCCGTTCGTATGTTCCGTCAGCCATAAGGTGGTCGCTACTCCGTTCGTTCCGCTTCGCTCACTCGCTCGCAGCTCCTTTGTTCTTTAGATAAACGACCCCTACGGCGATGCGCTCGAAATACATAACTGCCGCGAGAATGGGGTGGCGAAGAAGACGCTTCCACTTCCCCTTCTCGACGAACACTCCGACAAAGCGGTACCACGGCGAGAACTGCCTCTTTACAGCCGGATGGCCCTTCCACTTCGCCTGGTACGCGGCAAAGCTCTTGGTGTAATATGTCTTCTTCTCAAGCATCTTCTTGAGCGTCAGGCGCTTCTCGTTGTGTATCAGATGGTTCTTCAGGACCTCGCACTTCGCGCCTGTCTCGAGGACGCGGATATCGAGTTCCCAGTCCTCCGGGCCCGCTATCAGGTTCTCGTCGTAGCCACCTGTCTTTTCAAGGATTTCCTTCGAGAAGAGACGAAGCGCGTCTATGCAAGTACCGTCGTAGAAGGATCGTTCGAAATTGCGCGCCTTGACGCGTATCCCATTGCCAGTGCGGACCTCGGGAATCCAGTAGGCAGCGACACCGCTGCGCGAAGCGCAGGCAAGCATTTCCTCAATCGTCTCGCGCGGCATTATCATGTCGGCGTCGAGTATCACGACCCACGGCGCAACAGCGGTGCGCCAGCCGAGGTTGCGCTGGGCGCTGCGCTCCGGCCCCTTGTCCATGACCTTCGCGCCAAGAGACGCGGCTATCGCCTTCGTGTCGTCGGTGGAAGCGTTGTCGACGACGATGATCTCGACGTCCTTGCGAAAACCGTCAAATGCACGGATGCAGTTCGCGATGTTCGCGGATTCGTTCCGCGTCGTTATGACGACGGAAAGCGTCATTGTGCAGGGACTGCCGGCGCTACCGATGCAGGCGGTGCGTCAAAGCGCGTCGGGTTCTTCGCCATGAATTCCCAGGCAAATGCCTTGTATGCCTCTGCGCCCTTGGAGCGCGGATCGAGGAATACGACGGGCGTTCCCATCGACGGCGCCTCGGAGACGCGAACGTTGCGGGGAATGAGAGTCTCGTAGACCTTGTCGCCGAAATGCCCCCTCACTTCGTTAATGACGTCCTGCGTCAGCTTGGCGACGGAATTCACCATCGTGAAGACAATGCCGTTGAGTTCGAGCGCGGGATTCGCGGCAGAGCGGATTCGCTCTATCGAGCCCGTAATGAGGGCAAGGCCGTCCATCGCGAGGAACTCGGCCTGAATCGGGATAAGAACGCCGTCGGACGCGACGAGCGAGCTCGTCATCACGATTCCGAGAGACGGCGGGCAGTCGAGGATGATGTAGTCGAACGCACCGGACTCCTTCACAGGCGCGAGGGCGTTTCTGATGATCTCAAGCCGGTCTTCGCGCATCGAAAGCTCAAGCTCCGCGCCAGCGAGATCGACCTCGGAGGGAATGACGTTAAGGCAACTCCACTTTGTGGGCTGGATGACGTCGGCTATCTGCTTCTCGCCGAGAAGGACAGGATAGAGCGAGACGCCAGGGCACTTCTCAAGCCCGAGGCCAAGCGTCGCATGCGCCTGCGGATCGAGGTCGACGACGAGCACAGTGCGCTTGCGAGCCGAAAGTGCCGCCGCGAGATTGACGACTGTCGTCGTCTTGCCGACACCGCCCTTCTGGTTCGCGATCGCAATTATCTTCGTTCTTCTTTCCATGTCTTTCCTCCAATGAAAATCACAAATTTCAACCACACAAGAAACTTCAAATCAACAAGCTCGTAACCCTTTCAACCCTTCAACTTTTCAACCTTTCAACTTTCCTACCCAAACAACTTCCCGTTTTCATCAAGTTCCTTGACATTCTGTGAAAAGCTCTTGTCCACCTCGCGCCTCCACAGTTCGACAAGCGCGACATCCCACGGCTCGTCAACGCCCTGCAGCACCGCGGCAAATCCGTCGTGCGACGCCACGACTTCGCTCTTCACGCGCTCAGTGACGGCGGCAAGCGAATCTGTGATGATCTGCTCGGAAAAGTTGTCCGTCTTAAGGCAATATCCGTAGCGGAGTATCCTCATGCTCTCCTCGTTCGCCTTGAGCCATTCGACGTATGCCTTCGCCTCGTCGCTGAAGCCCTCGGTAACGACTTCGGAAAAGTGCGGGGCGATGACGAGCGGCTGATGTGCCTCGAGACGCCCTTCGCGGACGCGGATCTTCCCCGGATGGTCGTCGAGCTCGGAAATGAGGTGGTAGTTGACGAGCGTGTTTCCAAACGTTTCGAGACGATGCGACGGCGAAAGAAGTATGCGGACGTGCCGCGCGGCGTACCAGCGGTCGTAGTCGGGATTCGAGCTCATGAAAACTCCTTTCCGACGTCGATCTCCGAAAGATCCTTGACTCTCCACGTCTCGCCCTTTTCATGCCGGCCGCAACGCCCGCCTTTACGCCGACAGTCGAGTCTTCGACAACTACGCAGTCCGCCGGCGCGACCTTGAGAAGTTCCGCTGCCCTTAGGAAACCGCTCGGACTGGGCTTCCCGGCTTCATACTCTCCCGCACCGAGAACGAGCGAGAGCCGATCGTCGATCCCGCAAAGTTTCGCAGCTGCGACAACGTCGTCGTGTGGAGAGCCTGAGACTATCGCGCACGGCGCAATCTTCGAGACTGCGCGGAAAAACGCTATCGAGCCCTCGATGCGCATCGACGACGGGTTGGTCGCGTACGCGTCGTAGAACCGGCGAAGCTCCACTGCGTCCTCCATTGGCGACGACTCCCCGATTTCGGGGAACCTGTCGTGGAGCGAACGATCAATGTCGAGCCAGTTGCGCCCGATGACAGTCGGCAGTATGTCCTCATACGTCGTCTTCCCGCCACGCGAGAAGACGAAATCAACTATGGCCTTGGTCCACAGCGCCTCGGTATCGACCAAGGTTCCGTCGAGATCGAAGAGGAACGCCGCCGGCTTCAAATCACTTGTCCTTGCCGCAGCACTTCTTGTACTTCTTGCCGGAACCGCAAGGACACGGGTCGTTGCGGCCAATCTTCGGCTCCTCGCGCACCGTAGGCGTCTCGCCTACGAGCTCGCCGTCAGCAAACTTCCACTCCTTGCCCTGGCGCACGAACTTCGAGACTTCGTGGTGGTTGCAGAATTCGCCGTTGGCGGTATAGAGGGCTCGGAACTCGACAATGCCTTCTTTGTCCTTCGGGCCGCCCTTCTCGGTCGAGATGATCTCGAGGCCGTGCCATTCGGCGGCCGCAGACCACGCCTTGGAAGCGTTCTCGTCGAACTCGGCCTGGACTTCCTCGGTGGCGCTCGACTTCAAAAACAGCACATCGCCGGTGACGTACGACGAATACCGCGCGCGCATAAGCGCCTCGGGAGTCTCGGCCTTCTTTTCGCCGGATATGATAGGACCGCAGCATTCCCCAAAGGTCTTGCCGCTCTTACATGGACAGGTATCTTCGTTTTTCATAGGTGTCCTTATATTTTACCAAAACCATCAGGATGATGAGAAGTGCAAATGAGACGGAGAGCGGCATATCCCCAACCGTTCCGTAGAATGTCACCGGCGACATGGTGGGGCAGGGCGGAGAGAGCTTAGTCACCGTGTCGCACATAGTGCCGCGCTCATCGACAAGCGGACGCCCATCCGCACGAGAAAGCCAGCTGGCCCTGCCGCGTGGATCAATCGTCCCGGTGACGCCCGAATTCCCCACGCGGATGACCGCGAGCCCCGTCTCCACCGCGCGAGCGACGGCTTGCCACGAATGCTGCTCGGCCTCGATTGAATCGGAGAACCAGCTGTCGTTTGTGATGAAGACGAGCGCACGTGCGCCCTTATGCAACAGCGCGCGCATCTGTGCGGAATCTGTGTCCTCGTAGCAAATCGCAACGCCGTAGTCGCCAAGGAGCTTGAGCTCGCCAGGAGTGCAACTCCCGACCGGCGCAAGCTTCTGGAGCGCAGTGATCCACTTGTCGCCCGGGATAAACTCCCCGAATGGCACAAGATGTACCTTGTCGTATATCTGCATGTCGCACCCCGACTGACGCACATCTAAGCCAAATGAGAACAGCGCCGCCGAGTTGTACTCCTTGCCATTCGCAAACCGCCCGCCACCGGCAATCACCTCGCGTGCGCCCGTCAGCTTCGAAACCCACCTCACGAACGCGAGCGAGCGCGGCGAATCTGCCGCGCCGAACTCGCTCAGCGCGCTCTCCGACAGCACCACGAGATCTGGCCGCGTGTAGGCGACGTTTGCGAGCAAGTTGGAGTAGACGGCAATCGGATCCTCGCGTTCCGCTTGCTTGAAGACGCATGGAAAATTCCTCTGGACGAGCGCGACGGTGCAGTCTTCCTTTTTCCAATGATCCATTCTACGCGCCGCACTTCCCTCAAGCGCATACAGCCCCCAAATGAGCAGGAACGGAATAAGCGTCTCAAGCGACGCCCAGCGGGTCGTGCGCTTCATTATGCGCTCGGCGATACCCGCAATCGTGCCGTTGACAAGGATGACGACGGCACTTACGAGATAGACGCCGCCCAAGGCCGCAGGCGAGCCAAGGTTGGCATTGACGAGCGGAAGTCCGAGGTGGTTCCACGAGAAGCCGCCGAAAAGACGCGAACGAAGAAGCTCAAGCCCACACCACAGAAGCGGCTCGGCGACGAGTATAGCGAAAAGGCGGCGCGCGTAGGGGAAGCGCGGCGGTTTTCTCCACGGAGAGCCCTCGTCCTTCGCCCACGCCCAGACTTTCGCGGAAAGCCAGCCGAAAGCGCCGAAGTAAAGCGCGCAGTACGCCGCGAGAGCGCCCCAGCCGAGGACGACAAGCGGCCAGGGGCCACCGTTCTTGACGATGGCGGGCATCCACGAAAGCGTAGCGAACCAGAAGACGAAGCCGTTCAGAAACCAGCGACAGAAGTTCGTCTTCGCGTCTTTGTTGCGAGCAAGCCAAAGAAGCGGCGCAAGCGCAAACACGCAGTCGGTCTTCTCCGCCATCGGTGGAAACGACGCCCAGAGAAGAAATCCCGGGAGTATCCAGAATATGCGAGCAAGCTTTTTCAGCGCTTCGGAAATCATCTATGCAGCAGACCTTTTTTCACGTTGGACGGATATTTTACCAAATTTCACCCGCCGCCGCTTGTAACATTGCCCTTGACCACATGTCGAGGCGTAGCTTATAATACCGCCATGAAAATCGCATTGACACTTGCATCGGCTATGGTAGCCGCAGCTGCCTGCGCATACTCGCGGATCGAACTGCCCTCTGGCTCGTCATGGCACTACAGAGTCGTCGTCTCGAAGTCCGCAGCAGCGGACCCCGCATGGCGCGCCGTCGCAAATGCGCTCGCCGCAAAGTACGATAAGTACCCATACTCGAGTTCCGTCGTCGTCGAGAACCTGACGAACGCCACCCACTCGCTCCATTCCAAGTATTCCACACCGCGCTATGTCGCCTTCGTGATGAAACCCGAGGAGGCGACGGCCCAAACGCTATTCGCCCTCCACGCGATGATGAAGTCGCTTGACGACGACCCGTACTACGACGCCGTGTGGGGAATCGTGACAGGACCGACAGCGGAGGCCGCGATGCGGCTCGCCGCGGCAAAGGGAGTCCATCCCCGCACCGCGCTCACGACGACGGGGGTCGACTTCCGTCCCTACGACGACGCAACGACAATCTCGGACGCCTACGCCCCTGACTCCAAGCGCGAAGAATACAACAAACCCGTCAAACCCGTGGCAATCATTGAGAAGCGCGGCGGCGCACCCGCCGCGACGCGAATTGTCCGCGGCGACACGACCGCAGAGTTCGTCGCCGCGTGGAACGCGCTCGACCCCGAGCTTCTGGTGACGTCCTCGCACGCAAGCCAGCGCAACCTCGAGATGCCCTTTTCGACCGGCAACATCGTTCCGCGCGATGGCAAGCTGTGGTCGCTTCCCGACAAGCGACTCATAGACTACGCTACCGGCCAGGCCACGTCAAACGCTACCGCGCAGGCGGCCGCGGCGCCGCTCGCCGAGCCGAAGCGCGACAAGATCTGGATTGCGGCGGGCAACTGCCTCATCGGCGACTACAAGGACAACGACTCGATGGCCGCCGCGATGATCGGCTACGGACGCATCGTGCAGTTCATGGGCTATGTGAAGACGACGTGGTTCGGCGAAATCGGATGGGAGACGCTTGCGCAATTCGCCGAGAACCGCGCGACCGCAAGCGAAGCGTGGTACTTCGCAGGGCAGAACCTAGAACGCAAGCTGGCGCTGATGAAGAAGGACGAGCGCAGCATGAACTATGCCGGGCGCTTCTGGGATCGCGACGGAACCGCGTTCTGGGGAGACCCGGCGCTCGATGCGTCTTTAGAGACGGAAAGGCCCGGGCAACCGGCCAAGCTGACCGGCATCAAAGCAAGGGCCGGAATCCGCCTGACGTTCGAGGCACTGGAGAATCTCGAGGCGAAGGAGGACAAAGTCGAGGAAGTGCACATCGTGCATCCCTTCGGGATTATCCTCCCGCGTATTCCCGAGCCCTACCAGGTCAAGTCGGAAACGAGCCTCGGAATATTTGCGGCTGACGACTTCGCGCTCGTCACCTCATGGCCCGCCATGAAGAAAGGCGACAAGCTCGACGTCTGGATCGGATCGTCACGCGGACGATAAGCCGCGGAAGAAACGAATAGAGGCAGATAGAGGCCAACAGTGTCAGTTAAGGTCGGCAGAACAAGTAGGATAGAGCCGCGCAGAGTCGCTGAATAGGGTCGGATAGCATTAGGGCGCGAACGCGCCACCGCCAAATGTCATTCCGGCGGGTTCCAGGAGAGGTCGATTCGCGTGGGCGCACCGGCGGGGGCGTCGAAAGTGCGCGGAACGGGGCGCGTCGTGACATAGAGGTTGTCGCGGCGGTAGATCGCAAGACCGTCGGCCTGCTCTGCGGCGGGCTTGGTAAGCGAGACGAAAAGCGGCGTCGCCTGTTGCGCGAGGAACTCAATGTCGTATCCACTCTCGGCAAGATAGGAGAGGTTCTCGCGCACATTCTCGGGGCTTGCCACAAAGCGCTTCACGCCAAGCGAAGAAAGCTCTGCAAGCGCGTGGGAGTTGAAGGCATAGAGAGTCCAGTCGGCCGTGATGTCAGAGACGCCGGCCGCCTTCAAAAGTCGCAACGTCGCAAGGTCGCTCGCCTCCCACTTCTCGAAACCTTCGCGATGAAGCCGCTTCACGAAAACGCGCAGCTTGTTGAAGTCTGGCTCGGCGGTGTAGACGGGCAATGCGAGTCGTGTCGTAGAAGCGTCGAATGCCCCAACTTCGACGTCGCTCGTCGACGACGTGACAGCGACTATGATCTCGTCCCACTCGCCTGCGGGGACCGTCTGGCCGACGCGGATCTTAAGCCGCTTTGCGGCAGCGCGACCAGCCGACAAGCCAGAAACAAGCTCGTCATCCGCAAGCGCTGCCTCGACCTTTGCCCTTCTCGCCTTTTCACGGGCCTCGTCAAGCCGCTCGACGAGATCGCGCCTCAAGTCGTTCAGGACGCTCATAGGCGCAAAGCGCCTGTCGGGATCGACGAGAGAGAGCTTTCCAAGCGCGTAGTTCGTCTCGCCAAGTTTCGAGAACGCCTTTTCAACGGCGCCGTAAGTTTTTTCTGGATTCTTCGCCGAGTCAAAAGCGCCGGAGATCGACGCCATAACACCATTCGCGGCAGCGGAAATCGAGTCGGCGGCGACAGCCACTTCGATGTCTATCTTGACGTTGCCAGGATAGTCGCTCGGGCGGAAGCTTGGCGCGGGGAACATCCTCTTCACGGCGTTCGACATCGAGCAGTAGACATTCTCGCCCTCGCGGATCGGGAAATCCTCGGGGAGCTCTATCTCGACATCTGTTCCAGCCGCGACTTCGAAAACCGGCGTCCTTGAAATCGCAGGGCGCATCTCGCGTATTCCGAGCCCGAGGTGGCGGCCTTCGGCCATCGTGTCGAACTGAAGCCCGTCGTGGACTTCAAGGGCACGCGCCGTATGGAAGCGAAGCCATCTGCGCCCTTCGCGGTCCTTCGTTACGCGCTTCACGGTTCCGATTGGTGCGCCGAGGTGCCCAAGCGACTCGGGGTCTATTGGAGACTCCTTGCCCTTGCCGTCGAGATAGAGCTCCGTCGTGCGACGAGAGAAAATCGTCTCAAGGTCGGCGAGCGTAACGCGCTTGCCTCCGCGGGAGTCGAGTATCTGCCTGTAGAACTTCGTGACTGCCGCGACATAGAGCGCAGACTTCATGCGGCCCTCGATCTTGAGCGAGACGACGCCAGCGTCAACGAGCTTTCGAACATCCTCGCCAAGCCGCAGGTCCTTCATGGAGAAGATGTACGGGTTGACCGGCTGGCCATATCCCATACGGCAGCAGTAGGGGCATTTGCCGCGGTTGCCGCTTCTGCCCTTCTCCATCGCGCCAAAGAGGCAAAGCCCCGAGATCGAGTAGCAGAGCGCGCCGTGGATGAAGCACTCGAGCTCAAGACCGCCGCAACGCTTGGAGATCGACGCGATTTCGGCGAGCGACAACTCGCGTGCGAGAACGACGCGCGTAAAGCCGACGTCCTTCAGCGCGAGGACGCCTTCGAGATTGTGGGCGACGAGCTGGGTCGAGGCGTGGAGCGCGAGCGCAGGGAAGTGACGACGGCAAAGACGCGCGATGCCGAGATCCTGGACGATGAGCGCGTCCGGTCCGATTTCCTCAAGCCGAGAAAGCGTCTCGACGGCAGACTCGACGTCAACTTCGTCGACGAGCGTATTGAACGTAACGTAGACCTTCTTGCCCTTCGCATGCGCGAAGCGGACGAGATTGCCGAGATCTTCAAACGAGAGGTTCTTAGCAAACGCCCGCGCGGAGAAGTCGGCAAGACCGCAGTATACCGCGTCCGCGCCAGCGTCAAACGCCGCAAGCGCCGTCTCGAAGTCTCCGGCAGGCGAGAGAAGTTCTGCGCTCACAGTCCCGGAAAATCGAGGGTGGCGAAATAGTCGGCAAGCGTCTCGGCGCGGCGAATCTCGCGCACAGAGCCGTCTTCCTCGAGAAGGAGCTCGGCCGAGCGGAGCTTGCCGTTGTACTGGAATCCCATCGCGTGACCGTGTGCGCCGGCGTCGCAGATCACCACGTAGTCGCCCGGCTCAAGGACCGGAAGCTCGCGCTGGATGGCGAACTTGTCGTTGTTTTCGCACAAG
>CADCGZ010000024.1 GCA_902801025.1 uncultured bacterium
CGTTGGCGAGTTGAACATGGCAAAGTCGGACATGGAGACGTTGGAGCAGGTTGCGTCTGGTGAAATCGAGGCGAAGAAATTCCTCTACAACGGCACGGCATATACGAGAAAGACGGCGCCAGTCGCCCAGCACAGGGAATATCTGGAAGGGCTTGCGGCTGCCGTTGCGAAGTGCGACTCGGCCGCATGCTCATATTTGACGCACATCGGGAACGATGCCGATCGCAGTCATGTGAAAACGATGTATGGGAACATGATGTCGATGAAGGCGCTGTGCTCGCAGCTTGCCGAGCGACTGTTGCCACACGAGGAATTCATCGACCGATGTCTGGCAAATTGCGAGAATCTGAGTGCGGATAAATATCATGAGTTGTGTGCCAGGATCGTTATGCATGAGAAAGAGTTTCGGCAGGGCATAGCTGAAGTGCAGCGAACGATCCCAGATGCGATCCCAGACGACGAATCTGGGAGGCGCATGCTCGAGTATGCGTCAAAGTCGCACAATTGCGAATCTGACTTCGCCCTGGAGTCGTTTCAGGAACTGCAGGACTACCGCAACGCCTTTGGGTCGATGTGCGGAGACTACAGCCTCCGTTGTAAACTGGCAATTGCCCGTTTCGCGGACGCTCACATCAACAAGAGCTGAAAGCGGGCGCTGCGGGGACAGGCCCCACGAAAGCTTGATTTTTCAGCACGTTCCTCACATCGGCCCCGCCGCCACCCCAGATTTTGGCCTCTTTTCTTGCTTTTTGACTGGCGGCGACGCCTGCCCGGAATTCATATTCAATTCATTTTTCTTTTCCGAAGATGTGCTATTATGTACGTGTCGACGCGGGAAAGCGGCGGCAGAAAGGACTACTACAAATGGCAAGAACGGCAAGAATCAAGAAGTCTAACAACGGAACCGCGCGATACCACCTCATGTCGCGCACCAACGACAGGCGCTTCCTGTTCGAGAAAGGGAGGGTGAAAACGCAACTGGTGGACGCGCTGAAGCGTGCGGCGGCGTTCTCGGGCGTTGAGCTCGAGGCGTACGTCGCGATGGACAACCACTTCCACATAGTCTGCAAGGTGGTGCGCGGCGGGGACGAACTGCCCGAGGGCGAGCTTCTCCGCCGCGTAGCGGCGCTGAAGGGCGAGCGTGCGGCCGAAGACCTCGCGTCGCACTGGAAGGAGCTTCGCGACATCGGCATGGATTCCGCAGTTGCCGAGGCGCAGGAGCGGCTCCGCGCGCGGATGAACGACGTAAGCGAGTTCATAAAGACGTTCAAGGAGCTCTTCAACGTCTGGTTCAAGCGCGAGCACGGCTATAGCGGCTCGATATGGGATGGCCGCTTCAAGTCGACCTTGGTCGAGGACGGCCGCTACCGCGCGGTCTGCATGCGCTACGTCTACCTGAACCCCGTCCGCGCCGGGATGGTGAAGCACGCGGCGGACTACGCCTGGAGCTGGATCGCCACATTTGACGGCACTTCTGCGGGGTCTGTCCCCGAGGAGAGGCTGATGAGGAGGGTGGCGCAGATAGGGGCGGGGAAGATATTCGGTAGCCTCGCGTTCGTGACGGCGACGGCGTTTGCGCTGGGTGACAGGTTCCGGTCGCGGAGCGTCGTGGCGCGGGAGGTGGGAGAGATAGGCTACGCGACGCACGGCTGGCGGCTCGCGAAGGCGGCGGAAAGGGCGGCGTGAGGGGAGAAGAGGCGATGAAGGCCAATAAAATAGCGGGTTTCGTGGGGCCTGTCCCCGCGATGGTCTTTTGCGTTGATTCGTGGATGTACAAATCAAACAAGGGCTGAATATGGTATAATGCACGGGAATTTGACAACGGGGAGTGTGAAATGTCGGAAGAATGTACGCATAACTGCTCGACCTGCGGGAAGAACTGCGGGGACAGGAAGGAGAAGTTCGACTTCTGGGAAGGGCGGCGTCGGAAAGAGCTTCGTGACGACGATGCTCGCCGTCGCCGCGGCAAAGCGCGGCCTCAAGGTGGGAATCCTCGACGCAGACGTGACAGGTCCCTCGATCCCCAAGGCGTTCGGCCTCGCGGGCTCGACCTACAAGTCGGACGATGGCATAGAGCCGACGATGACGAATACTGGGATAAAGGTCATCTCGCTCAACATGCTCGTCGAGGATCCGTCTGACCCCGTCGTCTGGCGTGGCCCGGTGATTGCGGGACTCGTGAAACAGTTCTGGACCGACGTCCACTGGGGGGAGCTCGATGTCATGTTCGTCGACATGCCGCCGGGAACGGGCGATGTGCCGCTAACGGTCTTCCAGTCGCTTCCCGTTGACGGCGTTGTCGTCGTCTCTTCGCCGCAGGAGCTCGTCGAGATGATCGTCTCGAAATCAGTCAAGATGGCGAAGATGATGGAGAAGCCCGTCATAGGGCTCGTCGAGAACATGAGCTACCTGAAGTGCCCCGACTGCGGACGGGAGATCGCCTTGTTCGGAGAATCGAAGGCCGAGGCGATTGCGAAGAAGTTCGACATCCCGGCGGTGCTACGCCTCCCGATCGACCCCTCGTTCGCGGCGTCGATCGACGCAGGCGCTGCGGAGCTGATCGAGATTCCCGGCTTCGGGGAGTTCGCGGAGAAGCTCGCCTGATGCTCTGGATCGGTCCACTTGCCGGGGCGATACTGTTTTCACGCGGCGGCTTGCTTGGCGCTCTCGTGGGGTCACTTCTCGGCGGCTGGATCGAACGACGCATTCGCGAAGAGCGGTGGCGCGCGAGAGGTTCGCGCCAATCGCCGCGCCACCGCGCGAACCCGCTCGCAGACGCCTACCGAACGCTCGGCGTGAAGCCGTCGGCGTCGGACGAGGAGGTGAAGCGCGCCTACCGCGAGAAGGCGAAGTCGTGCCATCCCGACATCCTTCGCTCGCAGGGCGCGTCGGAACAAAAAATCGCCGAGGCGACCGAACGGATGTCGCGAATCAACGCCGCCTGGACCGCAATCAGCAAGGAGAGGAATATATGATAATTCTCGGTGTCGATACTTCGCTTCGCTCGACGGGCTTCGGCGTTCTCGAGACGAAGGGCTCGCGCCTCGTCGCGCTCGACTACGGCAACATTCCGAACGCGGCAAAAGTGCCGCTCTCGGAGTGCCTGAAGCGTATCCACGCGAAGATCGCCGAGCTGATAGCGGCGTGGAACCCAGACGTCTTGAGCATCGAGAAGGTCATCTACGGCAAGAACGCCAACACGATGATGGTGCTCGGCGAGGCGCGCGGGGCGGTGATAGTCGCAGGAGCGGACGCGGGGAAACCCATCTACGAATACGAACCGCGCCGCGTCAAGATGGCGGTGTGCGGCAACGGGCTTGCCGAGAAGGAGCAGGTTCAGCGCATGATAAAGACGCTTCTATCGCTTCCAGAACTCCCGCAGAACGACGCCGCCGACGCTCTCGCGCTCGCAATATGCCACGCCCACGCCTCCCCCATTCTCGCGAAGGGCGGCGAAAACCTGGTTTGATGGAACGAAAGCCGTTTGGTATAATACAAGAAACTTGTAGAAAGGACGTCAACGATGAAGTCAGGACATGTCTTTGTGTTAATGGCCGCCGCTGTCAGTGCGTATGCGTCGCTTGGCGAGGAAATCGCTTCTGAGGTCTCTGCTGTAGACAAGCGGGTCGAATACCGCGATTGCCCCAAATGCGACAAGCGCATCCGCGTCGATCTCGCCGCGGGCAAGGCCTATGTCAACCTGAGTCGTCTTGAGGGCGCCGACAAGGAGGTTGTAGCCGCGCGCGCGGCCAAGCTTCTCGACGCCGCGAAGATCGCGCCGACGAGCGACCCGAAGATTCGCCCGCTTATGGGGTGGTCGAGCTGGAACACGTTCGGCGTCAAGATTTCCGAGGAGATCATCCTCGAGACGGCGCGCGCGATTGCGACGAACGGGCTCAAGGACGCCGGCTACATCTACGTCAACATCGACGACGGCTTCTTCTGGGGTCATGGCGAGGACGGGATCCTCAAGTTCCACCCCGAGCGCTTCCCGAACGGAATGAAGCCGGTCGTCGACGGCATCCATGCGTTGGGCTTGAAGGCGGGCATATATTCCGACGCCGGTGCGGACACGTGCGGCAGCATGTGGGATGCCCCCGACGGCACTAAGGAGAAGGGCGGCCTCGGTGGCGGTCTCTACGGCCACGACGCGGCTGACTGCAAGCTCCACTTCATCGACCTCGGCTTCGACTTCATCAAAGTCGACTACTGCGGCGGACTGCGGCTCAAGCTCGACGAGAAGGTCCGCTACACCGAGATCGCAAACGCGATCAAGGCGACGGGCAGGACTGATGTCCGGCTCAACATCTGCCGCTGGGCGTTTCCAGGAACTTGGGCCGCGGACATCGCGGAGTCCTGGCGCACAACGGGCGACATTCGCGCCAACTGGGGCGAGGTCAAGAAGATCATCAACGAGAACCTTTACCTGAGCGCGTATTCGAAGCCCGGGCACTACAACGACATGGACATGCTCGAGGTCGGTCAGCTCGTCGGGCAGATGAAGTCGGTCTTCGGCAAGCATGGCGACACTGGCATAACCCCCGACGAAGAGACGACGCACTTCGGCATGTGGTGCATGCTCTCGTCGCCGCTTTTGATTGGATGCGACGTGAGGAGCATCCCTGCGTCCTCAAAGGCGCTCATCACAAATCCATACCTTCTCGCGATGAACCAGAACGACCTTGGGCTTCAGGGGTATGTCGTCGCGAAAGACGGCGACGCGTACATTCTCGTCAAGGACGCGATCAAGAAGTTTGGCAAGTCGCGCTATGTTGCGCTCTACAACGGCTCCGACAAGGCGCACGATTTCACGGTTAAGGCGGCCGATCTTGACCTCGGCGGCAAGATCGACGCGTTTGACCTCGTCGAGATGGCGGACATCGGATGCTTTGAGGACCATGTGTCCGTCAATGTCGCCCCTCACGCCTCGAAGTTCTACCGTTTCGATGCCGAAAAGCGCGTCCAGAGGAAGGTCTACGAGGCGGAGTGCGCGTATCTTGCCGACTACCAGGAGATGCACGATGCCGCCAAGTCCGGAACGCCTTTCCCTGCCCCGCAGGAGGGAGCTTCGGGGGGCATGGTCGTCCGCAATCTCGGCAGCCGCGACACCAACTACTTGGAGTGGCGCGATGTCAAGGTCGACGAAGCGGGGAAGTATGCCGTTACCATCGACTACTCGTCTCCCGACGAGCGGTGGTTCGACATTTCCGTTGACGGCGGTGCACCGCGCCGCGTAAATGTGAAGGGAACGGACGGCAAGTTCATGAAGGTAGTGATGGTCCCAGAGCTTTCGGCTGGCATTCACACGATTCGCCTTTCGAATGGCTCCGCTCGGATGCCCGACATCGACCGCATGACGCTTGATTCCGGGAAGGGCATTGTCTTCTAACGATCAAATCTGCCAAGCGATAAAGAGTCTTTGCTATAATATATATGTATCTAAAAGGAGAACAATCAATGAGTAAGCTTATTATCTGGACGGCGCTCGCGGTCACGGCGGTCACGGCGCAGGCCGCTGACATCTACGTATCGCTCGAGACCGGAAAGAAGAAGAACGCCGGCACCAAGGAGGCGCCGCTAAAGAACCTGTGGCATGCGCTCCAGCAGGCGGCGGACGGCGACACGATCCATCTTGCCGAGGGCGTGTATCCCGGCAACGCAAAGTGCAACTGGTTTTTGATTGACAAGGCCGTATCGATAATTGGCGGATATTCCAAGGACTTTGCCGAGCGCAAGCCGCTCGAGCACCGCACGATGTTCCAGCCGCTCAACGAGAACAATGACAAGAAGGGCACGGGGCTTGGCATCTTCACGATTCAGTTCGACATGGCAAAGCCCGCCCCCAAGGGCGTCAATATGGTCTTCGACGGCCTCATATTTGACGATGGACAGGCGCAGAGCTACCATCCCGTCAAGGGCAAGCCAGAGGGCGTCGAGACCGGTATGTGGCTTGAGCCGCCCGCGAAGGGCGACACGCCGTTTGCCTCGTCGAAGCGCTACCTTGTCTACTCGGCGACCGCAAACCGCGCGGAGGGAGACATCACTTTCAGGAACTGCCTTTTCCTCAACGCCGGCAACATTGCCATGAACCTCAATTGGTACAAGGGCAAGGTGAGGATGGAGAACAACGTGTTCTGTAACAACCTTATGGTCGGCGCGAATGTCTACAGCTCCAACCCGCAGCCGGGGGCCGTCAAGTGGGAGTTCGAGAAGAACACAGTCCTTTTTACCTGGAGCCGCACGAGCGAACTTTCCGACATGGGCTTCGGCATCCGCACCACCGCGAACGTCGAGTCTGACGTCAAGGACAACGTAATAGGACTCAGCGTCCTCACGGGCTGGGACAACACGAAGGGCCTCGACAAGACGAAGAAGATCAAGCTGGATGGCAATGTCTTCTTCCTCAACCGTGGCTCTGACGGACAGGTCACGAAGTCGCCGAGCGTCGTTAAGGTCGCAGTCGACGACTTCGAGGACGACATAGAGGGCAACTACGGCGTCGAGTCGGCGACGGACAACGAAGGGCTGAAGGATCCCGCCGTCTTCAAGGGTCGCCTTAACACCGCCTACCTGAACGCATTTCTGTCGATGAAGTATTCTGAAAAGGCGACGCTCGACGCGGATAAGCTCAACGCGCTTCGCCAGGCGGTTGGCCTCCCGCAGCAAGGCACTATCGTCTCGAAAGTTGACATGTTTGGAAACCGCTATCCGCTCGAGGACGCCCTGAAGCTCTTCGGCGCGATCGACGGCAAGGGAGCGCAGGCAATCAAGTGAGCGGGATCGTGAGAGCGGACGCGATCGTCGCCGGCGCCGGTTTCTGGGGCTGCACGGTCGCGCGTCGTCTCGCAGAGGCGGGGCGGAAGGTTCTCGTCCTCGAAGCGCGTGGCGCAGTCGGCGGCAACGTCCGCTGCGAGGCCGATCCCGAGACGGGGATCGAGGTCCATCTCTATGGCAGCCACATCTTCCACACGCACGACATGGCGGTGTGGAACTTCATTCGCCGCTTCACCGAGTTCAACGGCTACCAGCACAAGGTGCTTGCGAACTACAAGGGCAAGATATACTACCTTCCCCTCGGCCTCGCGCTCATCAACAAGTTCTTCGGCGTGGAGCTTAAGCCCGGTGAGGTCGCGGACTTCATGAAGGACGAGCGCCATTCGTCGGCGATCTTCGACGCGTTTTTCCGCGGCTACACCTCGAAGCAGTGGGGTAAGGCGCCCGAGGAGATAGACCCCTCGATAATCAAGCGCGTGCCGGTCCGCGACAACTACGACGTCAACTACTTCAAGGACTATTTGCAGGGGATCCCAGCAGACGGCTACAACGCGGTCTTCGACAGGATGCTCGACCATCCGAACATCGAGGTGAAGGTCAACGCGCCTTTTGCCCTGCAGGACATGGCCGATGCGCCGGTCTACTACTCTGGGCCGATAGACGCGCTCTTCGGCTACAAGTTCGGGCACCTGCCGTGGCGAACGCTCCGTTTCGAGACGGAGACCATTGGCGTCAAGGACTTCCAGGGAACTTCGGTCGTCAACTACACGGAAGCCGAGATTCCGTACACCCGCATTCACGAGTTCAAGCACTACCACCCCGAGCTTGCGGGCGTCATGTCCGCGCCGAAGACGATTGTGATGCGCGAGTATTCCGCCGCATGGAAGCCGGGCGACGAGCCGTATTATCCGGTCGACTGCGATGAGTCGCGCGCGCTTCTCGGGAAATACCGCGAAGAGGCGGCGAAAATCCCCAACCTCGTCGTCGGCGGTCGGCTTGGCGGATACAAGTACTTCGACATGGACCAGTCGATTGCGGCCGCGCTCGCGGTCGAGATATGAGTTTCACTAACCAGAAAAACAGGAGAAAATCATGACAGTCAAAGGATACGCGAAATTCCTGCTTATAATGGCGGGGCTCGGAGGGCTTCTTTACGGCGTTGACGTCGGCGTAATCGCCGCGGCGCTGCCGTACATCGAAAGGACCTCGACGTTCAACGAGGACCAGATCGGATGGATCGTAGGCATGGCGCTCTGGGGGTCGCTCCCGTCGTCGCTCGTCGCGGGTCTCCTCGCGGAGTGGTTCGGGCGCAAGAAGATGATTGTCGCCTCCGCGCTCCTCTTCCTCGTGTCGATTCCCGTGATCTGCGCATCGGGATTCTTCGAGGGCGGCAACTTCTGGATGATGGTCGGCGGTCGCGCGATGCAGGGCGCGGCAGCGGGCCTCTTCGGCGTGATCGTCCCGATGTACCTCGCTGAATGCCTTGACGCCGACTCGCGCGGCAAGGGCACGGGCATGTTCCAGCTTCTCCTGACGATCGGCCTGGTGTTCGTCGCCGTGATCGGCTTCTGCGTCACCTTCTGCATCGGCGACGCGAAGAAGGTCGTCGACGCAAAGGCCGTCGAAAGCGGCATTGTCGTCTTCGAGCAGAAGGTCGGCGAAGACGGCAAGCTTGTGTTCAACGCGGACAAGAGCCCGGTGTACGTGCTCGACGAGTCCGGAAATCCGAAGCCGAAACTGGACAAGGAAGGCAAGAAGATCGCCGACATGAAGAAGGTCACCTTCGCCATGATTAAGAGCTGGGTGCCCTCCGCGCAGGTCGCCTCCTGGGTCCGCGCCTGGCAGATGATCTTCCTCTTCTCGTGCATTCCCGGAATCGTGCTGTTCCTCGGCGCGTTCCGCCTCAAGGAGTCGTCCCGCTGGCTTTACAGGAAGGGCCGCAAGGACGAGGCGCTCGCCTCTCTCGCCGCGAACAACGGCGAGGAGAAGGCGAAGGAGATTCTTGCCGAGATGATCGCGGCGGACGAAGCCGCCGCCGCCGAAAAGGCGAAGAACGCCGCGGCGACCGACTCGCTCTTCCAGAAGAAGTACGTCATTCCGTTCATCCTCGCGGTCGTGATCCTCGCCTGCAACCAGACGACGGGCATCAACTCGGTCCTCAACTACACGGTGACGATCTTCCAGAAGACCGGCATGCAGGGCGCGTTTGCAAACGTCTCCGACGTCGCGATCAAGATCATGAACTGCGTCATGACGATCGTCGCCTGTGCGCTTGTTGACAAGAAGGGTCGCAAGTTCCTGCTGAAAATGGGCACGAGCGGCATCATCGTCGGACTTACCGGCGTCGGCGCGATCTTCCTCGCCATCTCGAAGGCGTGGGTCGCGCCGTCGATGGTGACTGGCGTCCTCGCGACGGTGTTCTTCTTCATGTTCATCGGCTTTTACGCCGTCGGTCCGGGCGTCTGCGTCTGGCTCGCCCTAACCGAGCTTATGCCAACGCGCATCCGCGCAAACGGCATGGCGATTGCGATGATCATCAACCAGGGCGTCTCGGCAGGCATCGCGACGGTGTTCCCGAAATGGTGCGCCGCGACGAACGACAACGGCACTGTGTTCTTCGTGCTGGCCGGATTCACGGTTATCTACTTCATAACCGCCGCGTTCTTCCTGCCCGAGACGAAGGGTCGCACCCTTGAGGAAGTGGAGCAGTACTTCACCACGGGGAAGATGCCGGAAAAGAAGTAACGGGGAACGGGAACCGGGTAACGGGGAACGGGAGCGGGTTTGACGTTTCGGTTTTTAGGGACGGGAACTTCGGTCGGCGTTCCGCAGATTGGCTGCACGTGCCGTGTGTGCACGTCGCCCGATCCGCGCGACCGCCGACGGCGCTGCGGCGCCTACGTCACGGCGTCTGACGGCGCGGCGCTTCTAGTAGACACGCCGCCGGAGCTGCGGCTTGCGTGCATTGAGTGCGGCATATCAAAAGTCGACGCCGTTGCGCTGACACATGCGCACATGGACCATGTCGCGGCGTTCGACGACATTCGCCGCTTCAACACGATAAACGGCGAGAAGGTTCCGTGCGAACCTGGCGACCCGCTCTACCGCGGGCTTCCCTACCGGATCGTCGGCAAGCCCATCGTCTGCCACGCGATGGGCGAGACGATCGAGCAGATGCACAGGATATTCCCATATATTGGCACAGAGGGTGGCAAGAACGGTCTCTACCGCCCGATGGTCGAGTTTTCGGAGGTGGATTCGTTTTCGGTCGGCGGTATGGCGGCTCTGCGGCTCAAAGTCGTGCATGGCTTTCCTTGCTGCGGGTATCTTTTCTCCGAGGGTTCTCGTCGCATTGCATACGTTAGCGACTGCCACGAGCTGCCCGACGAGACTGTGGAGCGCGTGAAGGGCGTGGACGTCATGGTGCTCAACTGCCTTCGCGAGCGTCCGCATCCGACGCACCTGAGCTTAGAGCGGGCGCTTGAGTACATCGGCCGCATCGCGCCGAAGAGGGCGTATCTTGTCCACATGTGCCACGATCTCACGCACGAGGACTGGCTTGCGCGGCTCGCCGGTACGAATGTCGAACCCGCATACGACGGGTTAGAATTGAAAGTGTAAAGTGCAAAGTGTAAAGTTAAAAGCGGGAAAGGGAGAAAATGAAAGCTAAAGAAGATGATCTGAGAAAGAAAAGGGGCGCAAGGCTCCATAGCTTTGCGCTTTGCGCTTTAAGCTTTTTGCTGTTCTCTTCTGTCACTGCCGAGACGGTGGAGATATCGGTCGATCTCAAGTTCGACAACATTGACTATGTTGCCGGCGAGCGCATCCGCGCCGTAGTGGATGTCGCGAACTCTTCGCCTGAAAGCGTCAGCGTCGGGTATCCGAGCTCCAAGGACATGCTTTTCGTAGAGGTGTTCCACTCGGGCAGCATGGTCCAGCTCGAAAAGATCGGGAAGGGCGCTTTCGTCTCGCGCTTCAGCTTGGAGTCGAACGAGGGGCAGAAGCTCGCGACGTATCTTGGCGACCACTATCCCCTGAGGACGGTCGGCAAGTATCTCGCAAAGCCGGTGCTCCTGCATGGCGGCACCCGCTACGAAGGGCAGCTCCGCGCGTTTTCCGTCGTGCCTGGCATGAAAGTGGGGAGTGCGCTTCAGATGTTCAAGAACGTCGAGGGTCTGCGGCGCGAATTCGAGCTTCTTTCCTGGAGTCGCAAGAACACTGAACATCTTTTTCTCGCAGCCCACGACGAAGGACCCGTGTCTCGCAAGTGGACGACGACAGACCTCGGCCCCCTGATGCGGTTCAGGAAGCCGAGTCTTTCTGTCCTTCCCACCGGCGAGGTCATAGTCATTCACTGCTGGGATCGCGACAGGTTTCGTCGCTCGGAGTTCTGGAGCTTGCCAGATGCGCTCGAACTCAACAAGGGCGAATTTGTCAGGGATCCCGAGACTGCTGGTTCCGAGCGCGTCAAGGAGCTTTACAAGGAGTCTGGCGGCGTGAAGCCGGTCGCCCGTCCCTGGTGGAAGTTTTGGTGACGAATCCGTGAACATCCTCGGGATAGAGACGAGCTGCGACGAGACGGCGGCGGCGGTGGTGAAGGACGGACGCGAAGTCCTCTCCAATGTCGTCTACACTCAGATCCCCCTGCATCAGCCATACGGTGGCGTCGTTCCCGAAATCGCCTCGCGCGCGCACATCGAGAAGATCTCGCAAGTCGTCGGCGATGCGATGAAAGGCCAGTCGGTGGATGCAGTCGCCGTGACCTACGGTCCTGGCCTCGCGCCGGCGCTCATCGTCGGGCTCAACGCGGCGAAGGGGCTCGCGAAGTCTCTCGGCGTGCCGCTGATCGGAATAAACCACATCGAGGCGCATCTCCATTCTCCTTTCATCTACGATTCTCCCGACGACGCGGCGGCGAAGCTCGCCGACCCGCGCGAAATCGGCCCTATGCTCGGCCTCGCCGTCTCGGGCGGCAACACGGTGTGGATCGACATGCCGGAGTGCGGGAAGTACGAAGTCATCGGCGAGACGCTTGACGATGCGGCTGGCGAGGCATTCGACAAGGCCGCGAAGTTGCTTGGTCTCGGCTATCCAGGCGGACTCAAGATAGACCGAATCTCCGCGGCATATCGGGAACGCTTCCCGAACGAGCCGCTTGTTCCCTTCCCGAAAGGGCGCCCACGCGACGGCGTGACGGCGCTCGCGGGGCTTCCTGCGGAGCTTTGCGTGTCCTTCTCCGGGCTCAAGACTGCGCTTCTCAGGCATGTCCAGCAGAATCCCGGGCTTCTTTCGCAGGACGTGGAGAAGGAGGACTTCGGCGGATATTCCGTTCCGCCGGCCGTCGCGCATGTCGTCGCGTCCTACCAGGAGGCAATCGTCCAGGCGATTGCCGACCGCACTCGCGCCGCGCTGCGTCGTGGCTCCTACAGGGCGTTTGTCCTCGGCGGCGGCGTTTCGCTCAACAGCCGCGTTCGCGCCGTCCTGACCAAAGTCTGCTCCGCGGCACATGTGCCGCTCCTGATGGCGAAGCCGAAGTTCACCGGCGACAACGGCGCGATGGTGGCGGGTCTTGCGTTCTACCGGCGAAATGTCTCTGGCGACGCGGCTCTTCGCGCCGACGCCTCTCCCTCGCTCCAAGTCGGCCTCACATAGCGGTGGCGCGTCCGCGGTCTCTATTTTGCCAAAATTTCACCGCTCCACCGTGAGCGGATTTTGGTATAATGATTGCGTTTGAAATATGTGCATGCTTGACGAGATACGCGCGAAGCGTGATGAGATATACGCCATCGCGAGGAAACACAAGGCCGAAAAGCTTTGGGTCTTCGGGTCGTGCGCCCGCAAGGAGGAGCGTCCCGACAGCGACGTGGACTTGCTTGTGAAGTTTGGCCCACAAACGACTATTTTTGACTATGTTCGCATGCAGGATGATGTTTCAAGACTTCTCGGATGTGGTGTTGATGTAGTGGATTCCGAGGCGTTGGAACGCGAACGGTATTTTGCCAACGAAGTGCAAAAAGACATGGTGGCGATATGATGAGGGATGCACAGCGCATTGACCACATGCTCGGTTTTGTCCGCCGATGTCGCCAGATTCTCGATGGAGTCGACAGTGTCGCATATTTGGCTTCTCTTGGATTGCAGGAGCAGGTGGAGCTGAACATGTTGCATCTTGGAGAAGCTGCTGCACGTATTTCGGACGATGTAAAAGATGCTCATCCTGAAATTCCGTGGCATGAGATGGCGGGCATGAGGAATGTTCTCGTTCATGAATACTTTCGGGTAAAACCAATTGTGCTTTTCGAAACCGTCACGACGCACTTTTCAGAGTTGGAACGGCAATTGGACAGCTTGCAAGAGGAATATCCGCTGTGACGGTAGAGATGCCGTAGTGAATCGGTGGGGATGGCTTTCGCGACACCATTGTAAAAGGCTTGTTTGCGCGTTGTTGTCATCAAGTCGGATTTGCCGCGATGGTGGGAGTTAAAGTGCTTGCATGAAGTTCGGCGCGGCGATAGGCGGGCGACGGCGGAGATTTATTTTTATACATGTATAATTTCTGATTGACGGGCGGGGCGGATTTGTGGTAGTCTGCTCTCGTCATGGCGAAGAAGGAGAAATCCAGAGGGCGGCCGTCGCTCAACACGCGCATCGCGGATGTGCTCCGTGAGCGTGTCGCCGCAATGAAGCCCGGCGAGCCCTTTGGCACCGAGGTTGCGATAGCGGATGAGTGCGGTGTCAGTCGCATGACTGCGCGCAAGGCCGTCAACGCACTTGTGGAAGAAGGTCTTCTGGAGCGTAGGGCCGGCGTCGGAATTTTTGTCCGCGGCAAGGGCGAGGTCACTCGTCGCTGGCGCTTTATCGTTGGCAACCTGATGTGGGACACCGCGATCAAGGCGGCGAGCGGTGCGAGGCGCGAGGCGCAGAAGATCGGAGCGGAGTTGGAACTCAAGGACGCTGGCGGCGACATGCGGGCGTTGCTGGCCGAGATCGCGGCGCTTCCTGATTCCGGCGCTACGGGCGCGATAGTGTTTTCCGTTCACGCGAAGGCGTTCGATGCGGCGGTGCATGCCGTCGCGGAGAAGGGTTTTCCAATCGTGGTCGTCGACGAAGACCTCGGGAAGAAGGTGAATGTCTCCTGCGTCGTTGCGGACAACGCAATCGGAGGCAGGCTTGTAGCGGAGCGCATGGTCAGCGCAGGGCACCGCCGCCTTGCGTTTATCGGCGACCTCGTGGCGGACACGGTTCGCGAGCGCTGGGGAGGGTTCTCCAGACTTGCGGCAGAGCTGACGGGGGAGGTTCCGTTCAAGTACGACGTGAAGGGCGAGGATCGACTCGGCGACTGGGGGATGGAGGTGCGTTCCGCCGTCGTACGCATCGTGAAGCGCAAGGTGCGTCCGACTGCCGTCTTCTGCTCGTGCGACGCGATAGCACGCCATGCGATGCGGGCGTTTGCCGAGGCAGGGCTTTCCGTTCCGCGCGACGTGTCCATAGTCGGCTTCGACGACGATCCCATCGCCGAGTGGACGACTCCCGCGCTCACGACCGTCCGCCAGGATTTCTCGGCGATGGGCCGCGAGGCGGTGAAGGCGCTTGTCGCGCGGATCGTGAAGCCCGCCGCGCCGGGAGCAACGGTAGCGGTGCCGGTGGAATTTGTCGCGAGGGAATCTCTTGCAAGAAGAAGAAACTGATTTAACGTACATGAAAGGGAATGCCATGAAAAATAACAACATGCTCGTGACCGTTATTGCGGCCTTTGCGACATTTGCTTCCGCCTGGGCGGCAAATGTCACCTGGAACAATTCGACTGGCAACGGCCAGTGGTCCGATCCCGACAACTGGGCCGGAGGCGCACAGCCCGGCGAAGAGGATGTGGCTGTCATCGGTTCGAATGTGACGCTTGACGCTGACACAACGGTGTTGGGGGTGTCGTTGTCCGGCTCCCCGGTGATTGATGGCGCAGAGCATCGGCTGACCGTCTTGAACGGAACGGTCACGGGCGGATCGAAGCCCGTCGTCAAGTGCAAGCTCGTCTTCCCTGAAGGCGTGGCAGCGACCGTCAGGCCTGCGCAGGGATATGGCAACATAATGACGATCGAGGGCGGAATCGATGGCGGCGCTTCCGTTGCGTCCACGGGCGGGAATCAGAATTTCAATATTCGCTACACGAACGAGACCATTCGAACAGGGGCGTTCCTTGCGGACTTTGGAACGACATTCTTTTCGCCGCTTGACGTAAGCAGCATCACTCTTTCCGATCCCTGGGCGGATGCGAACGGCAACTCCCCGACGTTCACCTTCTGGCCATCGGCGACCTTGGCCAACGACACCGTCGTCACGACGAAGCAGGGCGTCGTCACGCTGGCCTTCACGGACCAATACGAAATCGCTCCCGTCACATTCACGGTCCCCAAGCTGCACCTGGCTTCGGCGGGCAGGACGTCGCTGTCCTGCAATTTCTACGGCGTCCAGAACTTTGTCCGGATCAATGCGTTCGAGCGCGATTCCGGGGCGATGCTCCACGTCAACAACCGGAAGCTCGGATCCTCGGCCTTCAATCCCGGAGTCAACGCCGGCATCTTCATCCAGGGGATTCCGACGGATGCGCAGGGCCGCGTCCCCGCCTGGGCCTACAACGACAGCTATCGCATCAAGGTGCTGGAAAACGGGGCGCTTGTTCCCGTCGCCTACAACGACTACGCCGACCTCGCAGCGGAAATCGCGGTCAACGATCCGACGGGACTCTATCGCCTTCACTATGTGCAGGACTCGGCGCTGACGGCGGACACCGACATCGATTCGCTCATCATGAACGGCAACTTCAATTCAACGGACGACAACACGATGCGTCTCGACCTCGGCGACTACGACCTTCGCCTGCATGGCGGCGCCCTCGCCTTGCGCGACTACGCCTCGAAGGAAATCTCCGCCTCCGGGGACGGCGCTCTCGTCATCGCCGCCGACCAAGCGGTGTTCAACTTTACATATGATGTCAACCGTATCGAAATCTCCGCTCCGATCGAATGGGAAAAGCCGACCGGCTCGACCGTCGATTATCCCGACTTCCTCATGCCGTACTATTCCGGGGCCGAGACTATCTTCTCTGGCGAGGATCGCGTCGGCGACTGGGGGGCTCTCAGCGCGGACGGTCGCAACAAGGGCGGCTCGCTGCTCATCTTCGACGGCCCGTCCGACCGGACGTTCCACGGCCCCGTCGGCGGACGGTTCTGGATGCGCAAGCGCGGCATCGGCACGCTCACCTTCGCCGGTCCCGACATCACGCGCGGACGGCAGATATTCGTTGAGGGCGGCACCTTGGTCATCGCAGATAACAACGCGCCGAAAATCGATTGTGTCACTAACGGTGCGACGCTTAGGATTGCGAAGGATGTAGTCTGGACCCAGACAGCAGTTGTTTGGGATGACAGCGTCCTTGAGGGATTCGGGACGCTGAATCCAGGACTTAACCAGAATTACCTTCAGCCGGGATGCATTCTGCGTGGCGGCACGACAAGCGAGCCGGGCATGTTCTCGTTCGGGGGCCAGGTGGTGATTCCAACGAACGTCGTTATCGACGTCGGTTTTACGGGTGATGCTCACGGGCAGATACATATTGGCGGCAAGTTAACGTTCAGGTCCAATCTCGATACGGAGGTCGTTGTTCGCGTGGCGGATGTCGACAAGACGGCGGCCATTCGCCCGTCTGACACGTTTGTTGTTCTCGATTACGTTGGTAGCCACGAGAACTACGATGCAGGGCGCATTTCATTCGTCGTGGAAAACGCCTCGCCGAAGAGACTCGATACGAGCGCGGCGCAGCTTACCTTTGATACCAAGACGAAGACGCTGTCGGTCACAGGCATCAAGAGTGTGAGCAAGGGCTTCGCCGTCTTCATCCGGTGACGAAGTTTTGATAAAATGGGTCTGACCTACTTTATCATTTTCAAGGAGTGGCGCAATGAGAACTAAGACGATATTGGCCTTGGTGGGACTGCTTGCGCTGGGGTTCGCGGTGCAGGGCGGGAACCTCGTTCCGGAGGGGAAGCGCGATTTTGACGTGCCGTTCAAGGGCCCTGGGCAGATGAGTCTCGTCTACACGCCCGTCTTCTTCCCGAAGGGGACTGCGGGTGTCGTCGTGAGCGGCGAGGCGAAGTGGAGTGACGTCGTGCGCGGCGACAAGAGCTGGTTCGATGCGCGCATAATGACCGACTTCATCGACTCGAAGTGCAAGAAAGTGAATGGCGGCCCTGTCATTGGCGGCTGGCACGGAAAAGGAGGGGAGTGGAAGGCGTTCCGCAAGTCTGTCAAGGTTCCGGAGGGCGCGGAGGGAATCGCGCTTATGCCGACGCTCTTCAACGTCAAGTCGGGTGCGCTCGCCATCCGCGGCCTCTCCGTAGAGGCACAGGAAAAGTACGAGGAGCTTCCCGAGGAGAAGGCGGCGCGGGAGGAGGCGGACCGCAAACGTTCCACGCAATGGGCCGCCCGCCGCGCGAAGGCCCGCGAGCGCATGGCAAAGACCGGTTCGCTCGCCGCGCCCGCCAAGGATGGCGAGCTGTACGCCGATCTCAAGGTGAAAGAGCCCGGCAAGCTGGTCAACGCCTACCGGGAATACGATCTGCCCGAGGGCGTGAAGGCGCTGAGGATTTCCTGGATGTGGGAAGTCAGGAACCTCAAGACGGGCGAGAGGCCGTGGTTCGACGCCCGCGTGCTCTTCAAGCTCAAGGGCGCGGACGGCAAGGAGCTCAAGAACGCGCCCGGTCCGAGCTATGTCCAGAAGGACACGAACGGCTGGCAGGAAAAGTCGACGGCATTCCTCGTCCCGCCTGATGCCGTGCAGCTTGTCGTCATGCCGTGCCTCTTCATGGCAAAGGCGGGCGAGATGCAGATGAAAGACGTCAAGATCGCCAAGACCGATCCGCAGCCTCTTTATGCGGCGGCGGCGGAGCGCGAGCGCCAGGAAAAGGCGCGGTATGTCCCCGACGAGCCGGAGCGCCGCGAGAAGTGGCCGAAGCCGCTCAGGGTCGTCGGCAACAGGCTTGTCGACTCCGACGGGAGGGAGGTGTGGCTCCAGGGCGTGAACGCGGGCGGGATGGAGACGGTCCCGAACGGCGACCAGCAGGTCAAGTCGACGGTCGTCGCCATAGACGAATGGCACGCAAACTGCATCCGTCTCCCGATCAACGACGACCACTGGTTTGGCCGCGGAAAGTTCCAGGGCGGACAGCCCGACGCGGCGGCGGCCGCGTTCCGCCGCTACGTAGACAAGATAGTGCGCCTCGCGGCAAACCGCGGCGCATACGTCGCGATCGACCTTCACCGCTTCCGTGCGCCGAAGGCGGAGCACGTCGCGTTCTGGAAGGACTGCGCGGCGCACTACAAGAACCATCCCGCCGTCCTCTTCGATCTCTTCAACGAGCCGCATGGCATCAGCTGGGAGGTGTGGCGCAACGGCGGCTGGGTCGGCGAAGCGGGGAAGGTCGACGAATCGGCGTTTCTCACGGCGGAGGAAAAGAAAAAGAACCAGGGCTTCGAGTCGGTCGGCATGCAGGCTCTTCTCGACGCGGTGCGCTCGGCCGGAGCGAAGAACGTCGTGATCGCAGGCGGGCTTTTCTGGGCGAACGACCTGACGGGAATCGAGAGCGAGGCGATAGAGAAGGGCGAGGCGAAGAGCTACCGGCTCGACGAGAAGGGCGGCGACGGCATCATGTACGCGTGGCACACCTACCACTGGCACAAGGGGTGGGCGCGGGTTCTCCCCGTCGCCGCGAAGCATCCGATCTTCCTTGGCGAAGTTGGCGCGGCGCCGCGCGAGGAGATGACGTTCATTCCGTTCGAGCAGAAGGAGGATCCGTATACGTTCGCCCCCGACATGCTTGGGTTCATCCAGAAGCACCGCATCAACTGGACGGGATGGTGCTTCCATCCGAAGGCGGGCCCCTGCATGATCAGGAGCTGGGACTACGACCCGACGCCGTACTGGGGCGAGTTCGCGCGCCGCGCCCTATCCGGCGAGAAGTTCGAGATGAAGAGAATGCGATGAGCGGCGCAGAAATAGCGCTTTCGGCGCTTCTGAGCGTCACAAATGTGCCTGGCTACTACACCTGCTACACCGAGGCGGTCACAGGCTCCGTCGAGGTGCAGCGGCGCGTCTTGGCGATGCCGTCGAACGAATGTGTGCGCGGCAATTCGACGTATGTCAACACAGAGCGCTTTCTCCTCGGCCCTGACAATCCGCATTGGCTGGAGCTGAGGGGGCCAGAGTATGCCGCGAAGCTGAAGGAGTGGAGGTCTGCGGCGGAAAGGGCGGTAGAGGCGGCTGCATCGCGTCCGCATCCGCGACTTTTCGCGACAGATGCGGACTTCGCCCGCCTTAGGGAGGACGCGAAAGCCGACCCGCTTGTGAAACCGGCCGCCGATCGCGTCGTTGCGGATGCAGAGGTGTATCTTTCCGCGAAACCGGTTGAACGCGCGATGAGCGGATACCGTCTTCTCGGTCCGGCCCGCAAGGCACTTACGCGGCTTGCGACGCTGTCGATGGCGTACCGCCTGACGGGCGACGCTCGCTATGTGCGCAGGGCCGAACGCGAAATAGAGGCGGTTGCCGCGTTTTCAGACTGGAACCCCGGGCACTTCCTGGACGTCGCCGAGATGTCTGTTGGCGTTGCCGTCGCCTATGACTGGCTCTATGACGTGCTTAAGCCGGAGGCCCGCGCCCTTGCGGCGCATGCGCTTCGCGACAAGGCGCTCTGTGCGACGGGACCGCATCCTCCTTGGACGCGGCTCCGCAACAACTGGGTGCAAGTCGGTTCTGCGGGAATGGTTGCCGCTGCTGCCGTGATTGCGGATGTGGAGCCTGAGCTTTGCGCAGTTCATCTCGCTGACGTGCTGGAGGCGTTGCCCGAGGCCGAGGGAGTCGTCGCTCCTGACGGCGGTTTTCCCGAGGGCCCGAGTTACTGGAAGTTCGGCTTCACGTTCAACATATTCGCGCTCGACATGATGAAGAGCGCGTTCGGGACCGACTTTGGCTTCTCCGAATTGCCGGGCTTTCGCGAGACTGGCTCGTTTCCCTCGCTCATGACCGGTCCTTCCGGGCAGTTCTTTGCCTTTTCGGACGGTCATCCTGCCCGGCCCCAGATTTCGGCGCTTTGGTGGTTTGCCGTCCGATTCGGTGATCAATCGTTCGTCGATGACCATGAAAAGCGCCTTTTCGCGAGGATGTGTGCGCTCCGCACGGCTAACGCAGAGGATGAGAACGACGTTCCTCGCGATTTCCCGATCGGGCTGCTTTGGGTCGACGCCTATTCGCGGATGTCGAAAGCCGTGGCGTCGCCATGCGGCAAGAACGGACCGTCCGTAGTGGTTCTGCGCGGCGAGATGCCTTTGGCGGTTCTGCGCGGTGCGCCGGCGGACACGAACGGCATATACATTGCGACAAAAGGTGGTTCACCTTCCTACAACCACGGACATGCAGACGAAGGAACGTTTGTCCTCGACATGCTTGGCGAACGCTGGGCCTACGATCTCGGGGCTGAAGACTATACGGCAATTGAGCGTGCCATCGGCGCGAGTGCTCTTTGGTCTCCCGAGCCGGACTCCCGCAGGTGGACGCTATTTCGCCTCGGCACACAGGGTCACAACACGCTGACGATAGGCGGGCAAGGACAGTATTCGAAGGGTTTTGCGACTATATCGCAGCCGGAGGGCGGAGTTGTCGAGGTCAATCTCTCGGAACTCTATCCAATGGCGAAGAGCGTTGTTCGCCGATTCCACATCGATGAAAGCTTCTATATCGAAGATTCCATCTGTGGCGTCGCGCCTGGCACCGTCGTGCGCTGGGCGATGGTGACGGATGCCGAAGTCTCGGTTTGGAACGACTTGCTGCCAATGGCCGAGCTCAGGAAAAACGGCAAGACGATGACGATTCTTTTCGGATCCAACGGGGCGCCCGGCGAGCGCCGCGTGTCCGTTCGCGAGGCACGTCCCGAAAATGCCCATGAGAAGCGGAACGACGGGTTTAGGCAGATCGTCTTCGAGTTCAAGACACAGGACGAGCCGGCGGAGTGCAGTGCCTTGTTCTGCCAGGGGATTACGGTTGACAAATGACGTCTCCCCTCGCGTTTTGGGGGCAAATTTGCTATAATATCGCCCGATGAAGCGATATTGGTTTTTGGCGGCCTTCGGGTTCGTCGTGCTTGCGTTTGCGGCCGTGTGGCTTGGGGCCCTCAATCAAGATGAGGGATGGTATCTTTATGCCGCGCGTCTCGTGTCGGAGGGCAAGACGCCGTACCGCGACTTCTTCTACACCCAAGCACCAGTCATGCCTGTCGTGTATGCGGCGTTTACGTCTATATGGAATTCGTTCGGGCTCCTTGGTGCAAGAATCCTTACAATCTCCTTTGGCACACTGGGACTTGCGTTTTTCTGCGCCAGCGCCGCACGGCTCGTTGCGCCTGGCCGCCGTGCGCTTGCCGCTCTCGCCGTCTTTCTCCTGCTCGGCTCAAACCTCTACCACCTCTACTATATCGCGATTCCGAAGACATACGCGCTTGCGTCGCTTTTCGTGGCGATTGGCTTCTTCCTTTTGACCTTCGCCCGTCCATCGACCCTTCGAGGGGGCGTCTTCGCGTTCGCGTCGGGGCTTTCGCTTGCGTTCGCGTGTGGCACGCGCATCAGTCTCGGCGTGATTCTCGCGGTTGTTGGCTTCTCGCTTCTCTTCTCGTTCAGCCGCATGCGCTGGACATTCCTTTGGTTTGGGCTTGGCGGAGCGTTTGGCCTCGCGGTCGTCTACGGCTTTTTCCTCTGCGATCCAACGGCGCGCACAGGCCTTTTTGCCGCACAGGCCTACCATGCCGCCCGCGGCGGCTTTGATCCCGTCTTTACGGTTGGTTCCGTATCGCGGCTCGTCAGATGGTATCTGCCTGTCTTTGTCCTGCTTGGGCTTGGCTTCGCGCACCGTCGCGAGGCTGGCGGCGAGGCCAATGCGCTACTCGTCGCGTGGCTCGCGTTTGCGAGCTTCGTAGCCGTCTTTCTCGTCCAGATGCAAGCGCCGTTCCCCTACGAGGACTACCAGGTTCCTGTGATGGGGCTTCTGGCCGTCTTCGCCGCCGTGCTCTTCTTCGGCCGTCCGGCGTCCGTGCCTTCGCGTGGGCTTCTGCTGACGCTCGGCCTTGCATGGGCCGCGTCGTTCGGCTCGCCGCTTCTTGAGAAGTGGACGACGAACGGGCAGGACAGGTTCTGGACTCTCAAGAAGGACCAGTGCGAGCTCGCCCAGCTTCGCGATGTCGCTCGATACATCGAGGAGGAAGATCCGAACGGCGAGGCGCTTCTCACCCAGGACCTCTATCTCGCCATCGAGACCGGGCGCAAGGTTCCCGACGGGCTCGAGATGGGGCCGTTCAGCATGCTTTCCGACGAGGAATGGCGCAAGCTCCTCTCGTCTGCGCCGTGCAAGGTTGCCGCGCTTTCTGGCTATTCGTTCGCGATAGACCCGCCCCGCTGCGACGAGACGCCGGTCGAGCGCCAGATAGAGTATTTCCATCTTCTCAAGAATAACTACGACCTCGTGCAGAAAGTCGACAACTTCGGGCAGAACGCCACGTCCCTGCTCATACTGAAACGCAAGGACGAGGGGGCGGACAGGTGAAGCCGATCGAACTGAGACACAGGATCCTCGAGACCGTTTCGAAGAACGGCGGGCATCTTGCGTCTTCTCTCGGCGCCGTCGAGATCGCGATGGCCCTTGCGGATGTCTTCGACCCGGAGACCGACCGCATCGTGTGGGACGTCGGACACCAGGCATACGCATGGAAGATTCTCACCGGACGAGACGGCGATTTCGGGACGCTTCGCAAGATGGGCGGGATCTCCGGCTTTCCCAATCCCGCCGAATCCAAGGCCGATGCCGCCATTGCGGGGCATGCGGGCGTTGCGCTTTCCGTCGCCGAGGGGCTCGCGGCCGCGCGCGACAGGCGCGGCGGCAAGGAGCATGTCGTCGCCGTCATAGGCGACGCGTCGTTTGCGAACGGCACGAGTTTCGAGGCGCTGAACAACTGCGCCGCGGCGACAAAGCGGCTTATCGTCGTCCTTAACGACAACGACATGTCGATAGCGAAGCCGGCGGGGAGCATCGCGAAGGGGCTTGGTCGCCTCACGTCGGGCATACGCTACAACCGTGCGAAGAACGTCGCCAAGAAGATTGGCCGCGCGCTCCGCCTCTCGTTCCTCTACGGGGTCGTGCACTGGGTCAAGAACCGCCTCAAGACGATGATGCTCCGCAACGTCTGGTTCGAGGAGTTCGGCTTCCACTATCTCGGCCCGATCGACGGCCACGACCTCGCAGCGCTCGTCTCTGCGCTCACCGCCGCGAAGGAGGAGAACCGCCCGGTCCTTCTCCACGTCGTCACGAAGAAGGGCCACGGCTACGGCCCCGCCGAGAAGAACCCGACGGCGTGGCATGGCGTCGGGCCTTTCCCCTGGCCCTCTACGCCCGACACCGTGGATCTCGCGCTTCCAACCGACGGGCAGAAGACGCCGCCTGCGCCGGGATGGAGCGAGGCCTTCGGCGACGCGCTTTGCGAAATCGCGGCAGAGGATCCGCGGGTTGTCGCGCTGACGGCGGCAATGCGCGACGGCACGGGGCTCACCGGCTTCGCCTCGCGGTTCCCCGACCGATTCTTCGACGTCGGCATAGCGGAAGGCCACATGGTCGCGTTCGCCGGCGGGCTTGCCGCAGGCGGGATGCGCCCCGTGGTCGCCGTCTACTCGACTTTTCTCCAGCGTGCCGTCGATCAGGTGATGCACGACGTCGCGATTTCCAACCTGCCAGTTGTCTTCTGCGTCGACCGTGCAGGAGTTGTCGGCGCGGACGGCGTGACGCACCAGGGGCTATACGACATCGCGATGCTCAGGTGCCTCCCGAACGTCACGATCTGCCAGCCGAAGGACGCGGAAGACCTGAAGTCGCTGCTTAAGGAAGCCCTTGACCGCAACGGCCCGACCGTGATCCGCTATCCCCGCGGCAAGGTCCCGACGGGGAATGGGGAATCCTCCTCCGCCAAGGCTACGGAGGACAAGCGGGGAACGGGGAATGGGGAACGGGTAACGGAAAAGGGGAATGGCTCGCCCATTGCGATCTGGGCTACAGGCGACTGGTACGGGAAGGCATGCGAGGTCGCCTCTCGTGTCGGCGGGATCGCGGTGCATGCCCGCTACCTGAAGCCGTTCGATAGCGCCCTCCTTGCCAAGCAGCGCGCCGCGGGGATGAAGATTGTGAGTCTCGAAAACGGTGCGGTCGCCGGCGGGTTTGGAGAGGCGATTGGCGCCGATGTGAAGTTCGGGTGGCCCGACGCGTTCATACAGCACGGAACGCAGGCGGAGCTCGAGGAAAAGTACGGTCTTGACGTTGACTCGATTGTGGAGGTTCTCAAAAATGGCTAAAGTTCACGGTGTCGCCGGCGAGTGGGCGCGCGTAAAGGGCATGGTGACGGGGCTCTGGCCCCTGTTCCTCGGCGTGTTCGTCGCTGGGTTCGCATTGGCTGCGACGGTGCTTGGAGATGTAGCGTGGGGGCTTTCCCTGTTTGCGGTGGCGATTGCCTATTCGTGCTGGAGCCTGTCTAAGGGGCTTCGCCACGTCGAGCGGTTCTTCAAGGGCGCGCGCGGCGAGGAGCGAGTCTCCGGCATCCTGCAGAGTCTGCCGGACGCCTATCACGTGTTCAACGACTTCGTAGCCGGCGGAAAGCACGTGGACCACGTGGTCGCCGGTCCCGCCGGGGTGTTTTCGATCGAGACGAAGTACTGGCGCGGTTCGGTGACAGTCGAGGACGGGCACATTCTCCTCGACGGCCAGCTCCCCGACCGCGACCCGCTCGCCCAGACGCGGAAGGAGGCGCAGCTCGTGAAGTCGGTGCTCGCCGCCGCCGGGTGGAACGGCGCGGTCACGCCAGTGCTTGCCTTCGCGTCCGACACGTTCAGGCAGCATATCGCGGAAGTGCAGGGCGCCGTGGTGATGAACTCGTGCGAACTTGCCAGGGGTTTCGCCACCGAACGCGTCGTGATACCCCCTGCGGAACTGGAGCGCCTCATCGCGCTCATGGAGAGCAATTCATGAAGAGAACGATTCCACTTGTGTTGATTTTGGCGCTTGCCGCGCCCTGCGGCGCATTTGCCGCGGAAGTGAGTCCGCAGGACTACTACGGGAAGATCGCCCGCCGCCTCGGTGACATGCTGCAGAAGTACCATGTCCTCCAGCAGAAGCTCAACGACGACATCTCGCAGAAGGCGTGGACGAACCTCGTGACGTTCTACGACTTCGACCACTCCGTGTTCCTGAAATCCGACATGGACGAGCTCGCGAAGCGCGAGAAGTCGATCGACGATGAACTGCGGGCCGGAGACCCTTCGTTCGGCTTCGACGTCTACAACCTCTACTGCCGCCGCCTCTCCGAGCGCATGGAGTTCGCGACGAACTTCCTCGCGACGGTGGAGTGGGACTTCTCAACGAACGAGACGTACCGCATCAAGCGCAAGGACGCGCCGTGGCCCGAGACTCGGGAGGAGGCGGAGGACCATTGGCGCCGTCGGCTCAAGAACGAGGCGCTTGTCCAGATCCTCGGCGCGGAGCTCGACAAGTCGACGAACAAGGTAGACGCCGCCGAGAGTCTCGTCAAGAAGTATCGCCAGTACTACACGGTTCTCACCGAGCCGGACGAGGAGGCGGTCCTCCAGCACTACCTCTCGGCCGTGGCGCGCGCCTACGACCCGCACTCCGACTACCTGTCGCCTGCGTCGAAAGAGGACTTCGACATGGAGATGAGCCTGACGCTCTGTGGCGTCGGCGCGGTTCTGCACATGGATGAGGGCGCGCTCAAGATCGTCGAGATAATGCCGGGCGGCCCCATTGACCGCGACGGCCGCATCAAGGAAGGCGACAAGATCGTCGGCGTCCGCCAGGAAGACGGAGAGATGGAAGACATCATGTGGAAGCCGATCAAGAAGTCGATCAAGAAGATCCGCGGTCCTAAGAACACCCGCGTCACGCTTGAGATCGTCCCGCGCTCCGACACTTCCGGCGCGACGAAGAAGCTCATAGAACTCGTCCGCGACGAGATCAAGCTCGAGGACCAGGCGGCGACGGGGCGCGTCGAGACGGTTTCGCTCGGCGGCTTCACGAACAAGGTCGGCTACGTCTATCTCCCTGGCTTCTACGGAACGATGGACAAGCGGCCGCAGGACGACGGGTTCCGCAGCTGCGCGATGGATGTCGCGAAGTATCTCGCAGAGTTCAACGCCGAGGACGTCGGCGGGCTTGTCCTCGATCTTCGCGGCAATGGCGGCGGGTCGCTTCGCGAGGCGGTTCTTCTCTCTGCGCTTTTCGTTCCGAACGGCCCCGTCGTGCAGGTCAAGGACGTGCGGACCCTTGGCTGTCTTCCGATTCCATACGGCAACCCCGTCGCGTTCCGCAAGCCCGTAGTCGTGCTGACCGACCGCGCGAGCGCGTCCGCGTCCGAGATCGTCGCCGGTCATCTCCAGGACGTTGGCCGTGCCGTCATCCTCGGCGATGGCAAGACGCACGGCAAGGGGACAGTCCAGACGGTGCTTGGCATGGGCCCTGCGCAGTACGGGTCGATGAAGATCACGACGGCGAGGTTCTACCGCGTCGACGGACGTTCGACGCAGCTTGAGGGAGTCCAGGCGGACATCCGGCTCCCGTCGCTCCTCGACTCGCTCGATATCGGCGAAGACAAGCTTCCCAACGCGCTGCCGTTCAGCCGCATCCTCCCCGCCGACTACGCGCGCTGCTGGAACATGTACGAGTACGTTCCCGAGCTTCGCCGTCTCGCTGAGGCGCGCCTTGCCGTCGACGAGCGCTACCAGAAGCATATCGCGAACGTGAACGGCATGAAGGAAATAAGCGAACGCGAGGAAGTCTCGCTTGAGCGCGAGCAGAGGAAGGCCCAGATGGCCGCCGACCGCGAATTGAGGGAGGTTGACGAATCAGAAGACGACGAGGAGGACGAGGAGAAGGCCGTCCGCCGCCGCAGGCGCAACGAGCGCGCGAAGGACGATGTCGTTCTTGACGCCGCGTTCGACATCATGTCCGACCTCATACGGCTCAACGGCGGCGCGGAAGTGCCGCGTCCGCGCACGAACAGCGGCTGGTACAACGCGATAATGGGAGGGTTCTGAAGATGAAGACCGTCAGGTTCGTCAAGATGCACGGCGCCGGGAACGACTTCGTCCTCGTCGACGACCGCGCCGGTGACTTCCCCTGCGAGCACCGCCTTATAGCGGCCATGGCGACGCGTCCGAGCGGCATAGGGTGCGAAGGCGTGATACTTGTCCAGCATTCCGATACGGCAGACTTCAAGATGCGCTTCTTCAACCCCGATGGCTCCGAGGCGGATCTCTGCGGAAACGGCGCGAGGTGCGTCGCGGCGTTCGCGCGCGAGATCGGCGCCGCCGCAGGGAAGGTGATGCGCTTCGAGACGGCGGCGGGTTTCGTAGACGCGGAGATACTCGACGACGACCTCGTCCGCATTGCGATTCCAGACCCCAAGGGCCTTGGCGACGATTTCGTGGTCGCAGGGGTTCCCCACAAGATCGTGCCGGTAGAGAACCTTGCGAAGACCGACGTCGAAGGCGAGGGCCGTCGCATCAGGATGAGCGACGAGTTCGCGCCCGACGGCACCAACGTCGATTTCGTCTGCTACCGCGCGCCCGACCGCGTGCTGGTCCGCACATACGAGCGCGGCGTCGAGGCCGAGTCGTTCGCCTGCGGCACCGGTTCCGTCGCCGCGGCTGTAGTCGGCGTCGCGCAGCACGGGCTCAGGTTCCCTGTGCGCGTGAAGACGGCGGGCGGCTACGAACTCATCGTTGGCGGGACCAAGACGGATGCGGGATTTTCGGAAATCACGCTTACGGGGCCGGTGAAACGCGTCTTCGAGGGCGAGATAGACCTCGACTCCCTGGGGGTCGTCCCTGAATAGGCGGGGTTGAATCACGGCGGTAATAATGGTATAATCGGGGCAAACTTATGAGCTACTACTTGATGCTTCTTGTCGGCGCGGTTCTCGTGAACAACTTCGTTCTGAGCCGCTTTCTTGGTTGCTGCCCGTTCCTCGGGGTGTCGAAGAAGCTCGACACCGCGCTTGGCATGTCTGGCGCAGTCGTCTTCGTGATGACAGTCGCCGCCGCGGTGACGTGGTGCCTCGACCGCTGGCTTCTCCAGCCGCACGGGCTCGGCTACATCCACACCCTCGCGTTCATCCTCGTGATTGCGTCGCTCGTCCAGTTCATTGACATAGCGATGAAGCGCTTCCTGCCGCCGCTTCACGCCGCGCTCGGCATCTTCCTTCCGCTCATCACGACGAACTGCGCCGTCCTCGGCGCGGCGGAGATCAACTGCAAGCAGGGCTCCGGCTTCTTCGAGTCGGTGTTCTTCTCGTTCGCCGCCGCCGTCGGCTTTGGTTTCGCGCTCGTAATCTTCTCCGGCATCCGCGAGAAGCTCGCGCACGCCGACCCCCCGCGCTGCTTCCGCGGCATTGCCATCGCGCTTGTGACGGGCGGTCTTCTCAGTCTTGCGTTCATGGGGTTCTCGGGGCTTGTGAAGTTGCCGTATTAGGGGTCAGGAGTCAGGGGTCAGTAGTTAGTAGTCAGGAGTCAGGGGTCAGTAGTTAGTAGAGAAAAGGATTTAAAATATGACAATCGCAATTGCAATTATCGCCGGAGTTGGGCTTGTGGCCGCGCTTGCGCTCGCGATCGCCGACAAGTATCTCGCCGTCCGCGAAGATCCGCGCATTGGCATGGTGACGGCCGCGCTTCCTGGCGCTAACTGCGGCGGGTGCGGCTTCCCTGGGTGCGACGGCTACGCCCGCGCGTTAGTTGCGGGAACGGCGCCGAACGGCGCGTGCGCGGCTGGCGGCGACGCATGTGCCGCGGCAATCGCCAAGATCCTCGGTGTCGAGGCGACTGCGACCGAGAAGCGCGTCGCGCTCGTGAAATGCTGCGGAACGCGTTCCGAGGCGATTCGCGTCGGCGACTACAACGGAATCTGCGACTGCAGCGTGGCGGCGATGACGGCGGGCGGCGACAAGGGCTGCACATACGGCTGTCTCGGCTATGGCGCCTGTGCGAACGTCTGTCCGAAGGGGGCGATATCGATCCACGACGGACTTGCGAAGGTCGACAAGCGTCTCTGCATCGGTTGCGGCAAGTGCGTGACTGCGTGTCCGAAGCACATCATCGAGCTCGTCCCCGCGTCGGCGACGATCCACGTCCTCTGCGCGAACCCAGACAAGGGTCCGAACGTCCGCAAGGTCTGCGGCGTCGGCTGCATGGGTTGCCACCTCTGCGAAAAGAACTCGGGCGGCAAGGAGGCTGGTCACTTCACTTTCCAGGGCTTCCTCGCGAAGGTCAACTACGAGAACCCACCGACTGACGAGCAGATCGTCGCCAAGTGCCCTGCGAAATGCATGTCGGTCGATCCCCACTTCGAAACTGGCCGGTAAGCGCTCCGGACGCGGTTTTGGTATAATATATAATCATGAAACCCACATTGGTAGTATTGGCGGCGGGCATGGGCTCGCGTTATGGCGGCTTGAAGCAGGTCGACCCTGTCGGTCCTTCGGGCGAGGCGATTCTCGACTACTCCGTTTTCGACGCGGTGGACTACTGCTATCAGGACATCGCGGACCTCCCAGCGCCCTATACCGTTCCCGCAGGCCGCACGAAGCCGTGGGGCACCGCGCATGCGACGCGTGCGGCGCGCAGCGTCGTCGACGGACCCTTTGCGGTCATCAACGCCGACGACTTCTACGGCCGCGACGCCTTTGCGAAGCTCGCAGCGTTCCTCTCTTCCGAGCCCGCAAGCGACGGCAAGATGCATCTTGCGATGGTCGGCTTTCGGCTTGACCTCACGCTCAGCGAAAACGGCAGCGTCGCTCGCGGCATCTGCGACATCGCGCCTGACGGCAAGCTGCGCGGCGTGACGGAGATGACGAAGCTCGTCAAGGTCGGCGACATCGCCGAGAACCGCGAGGACGAGGCGAACCCCGTGAAGGTTCCTCTCGATTCACGCGTCTCCATGAACTTCTGGGGCTTCCCCGCAGGGCTCTTCGCAGAGCTCGAGGAGCGCTTCCCGAAGTGGCTCGCCGTGAACGGCTCGAAGGAGAAGAGCGAATGGTACATCCCGTTCGTCGTCGACGAGCTCGTCCGCGAGGGCAAGGCCGACTGCTGCGTCCTTCCCACCGACTCGAGCTGGTTCGGCGTCACGTACCGCGACGACAAGCCGCGTGTCATGGAGTCGATTCGCGCGCTCGTCGATGCCGGCGAATATCCGTCCAATCTCTTTGCATAAGCTTCTGCCAGGGGCCGAAGCGGCCGGTTGATCCAAGGAACATCAAATGAAGAATCTCACGGCGGACGAACTCCGCGACAAGTACCTTAAGTTTTTCGAATCCAAGGGGCACACAATCATCCCCGGCGCATCGGTTATCCCGGAGAACGACCCGACGGTCCTCTTCACTACGGCGGGCATGCACCCGCTCGTGCCCTATCTCATGGGCGCGATGGAGCATCCCGCCGGAACTCGCCTCACTGACGTCCAGAAGTGCGTCAGGACCGGTGATATCGACGAGGTGGGTGACGCGGCGCACTTGACTTTCTTCGAGATGCTTGGCAACTGGTCCCTGAACGACTACTTCAAGAAGGAGGCGATCTCCTGGAGCTACGAGTTCCTCACCGAACACCTCGGCTTCAAGCCTGAACAGCTCAACGTCACGGTCTTCCGCGGCGAGGGCAAGGAGGGCGAGGACGGCTATATCCCTGCCGACGAAGAGGCGGTCGAGATATGGAAGTCGCTCGGGATTCCCGAGGAGCGTATCTTCCGCCTGCCGCGTGAGGACAACTGGTGGGGTCCTGCGGGAACTACCGGCCCTTGCGGCCCCGACACCGAGATGTTCATCGACACCGGCAAGGAGAAGTGCGGGCCCGACTGCCGCCCCGGCTGCCACTGCGGGAAGTACATCGAAATCTGGAACGACGTCTTCATGCAGTACAACAAGAACGAGGAGGGCAAGTTCGTTCCCCTCGGGCGCCACAACGTCGATACCGGCATGGGCGTCGAGCGCACGATTTGCATGATGAGCGGCGCTCCCACTGTCTACGACACCGAGATCTTCGCGCCGATAATGGCGAAGATAGAGGAGTTGGCGGGCTTAGGGTCATCTAGCGTCGAAGTAGGGTCGGGTAGCGAGAAGGGCGCGCCTCTAAACGCCTCTGACTTGCCTCTAAACGACGCTAACTCGCCTCTAAAAGACTCTAATGAAATCTTGCGCGCCAAGCGCATCATCGCCGACCACATGAGGACGGCGACGTTCATCCTTTGCGATCCTAAGGGAAGCGTGAAGCCCGGCAACATCGGCGCGAACTACGTCCTTCGCCGGCTCATCCGCCGCGCTGTCCGCTACGCTCGCATGCTCGGCATCGGCGAGGGTTTCACCGTTAAGCTCGCAGAGGTCATCTGCGACAAGTACAGCCACGTCTACCCAGAACTCAAGGCGAACCTTGAGCAGTGCCGTCTTGATCTGGAGGCCGAGGAGAAGCGCTTCAACGCGACTCTCGACAAGGGCGAGGCGATGTACAAGAAGGTCGCCGAGCAGCTTAAGCTCCACGGCCAGTCGCAGATCAGCGGCAAGACGGCGTTCAAGCTCTACGACACGTTCGGCTTCCCGCTCGAGATGACTATCGAGATGGCGACGAAGGACGGGCTCACTGTCGACAAGGAAGGTTTCGACGAGGCGAACCGCAAGCACCAGGAACTTTCGCGCACCACGAGTGCAGGATCGTTCAAGGCGGGACTTCAGGACAACAGCGAGGTCGTGACGCGCATGCACACGGCGACGCACCTTCTCCATGCCGCGCTTCATAAGGTGCTCGGGCCTACCGCGAACCAGAAGGGCTCCAATATCACCGCCGAGCGCCTTCGCTTCGACTTTACCTGGCCCGAGCCGATGACGGCAGAGCAGAAGGCCGAGGTCGAGAAGCTCGTCAACGAGTGGATTCAGCAGGGCATCGACGTCTCGAAGAAGATGACGACCGTCGAAGAGGCGAAGGCCGAGGGCGCGATGGCGCTTTTCGGCGCGAAGTACGGCGACCAGGTGTCGCTCTACACGATTGGCGACGTCTCGAAGGAGATATGCTGCGGGCCACACGTGACGAACACGAAGGAACTCGGCTCGTTCAAGATCGTGAAGGAGCAGTCGTCTTCCGCAGGCGTCAGGCGCATCAAGGCCGTGATAGGCAACATGGGGTAACTTCAAAATCGTTTCCATGAAATAACAAGCCGTGGAGACATGCAAAATTCTACACGCTCTACATGTTCTACACGGTTCGAGTACTGACGATCTTGGTAATCTTCGGCGCATCGGCGGCCTTTGCGGCAGCGATGCCCGAGGAGATAGAAAAACAGCTTAGCGAGCGGCTTCCCGCCGCGTTTGTGCCAATTCCGGCGTCTGGCGCGACGAAGATATTTCCGCTCGTTTCCGACAAGCGCAAGTCGCCTGACCGCAAGTACGCGATCACGGTGGACGGAACGCCCTTTGCGATAACGGCAATAGGCGATGGCGGCAAGCTTGTCGAGATGTCGGTTCCAGCAGGCCTTCACACGGAAGAGTTCACGAATCGCTGGTTCAAGGCAGAGGACGTCTTTGGCAAGATCAAGTGGAAGCTTGAGCCGTACACTCCAGAGGTGCCGTGCCTCGCCTACTTGAGCGGCGGGAAGGGACCTCTTGAGCTTGTAGCGAAGATCCCAGGTGGAACGCCGTGCGCCGTTCTCGGCACTGTCGTGGCGAACAAGTCGTCTCAGAAGCTTGTGCAGGTCCGCAAGCCACTAAAGGGCGGCGGGCAGGAGAATTCGTTTATGCTTGTCTTCCTCAAGGAGAACCCGCCTGTGAAGACGCAAGCCGAATACGACGCTCGCGCAAAGCAGATGATGGCGGAACACGCTTTCAGGACGGGGCGCCCATGGGGAAAGATGTTTCCGTCTGTCCTCGGCAACACAAGTTGCTTTGAGTGCGCCGCGATGGCCGCTGACGCGTCTACCTACATGTTTGACGGCGATCTCGGTTCTGGCGAACGATTTGAGAAGGTCGATGAAATCCGTTCCGGCGACGTCGTGCATTTCAAGTCGCACTACATCTTCGTCATATATCGCAAGGGCTCCCAGCTTACGACGATCGAGGGCAACATGAACGAGACGGTTCGCCAGTCGTCGAGCGCCTATTCCGTCTCCGGGGGCAAGTTCTTCGCCCATGGCGCTGAACGCGAGTTTACTCACGGATTCCACAAGTGGGCCCCGTCCAAGTGAAAAAAATGATATAATACTCCGATATTTTGTCGGAGACAATAGCGAAAATGAGTGCAGAGGCGGAGAAAAATCTGATTGAGATGGCCGCGCGTATACGCGAAATGCGCGAGATCATCGGGTATTCTGTTGAGCAGATGGCGGAGAAGACGGAAGTCTCCGTCGAGGACTACAAGGCGGTCGAGGCTGGGAAGCTCGACCCGACGTTCAACTTTCTCCACCAGTGCGCGATTACCTTTGGCGTCGACATCAATGCGCTTTTGAAGGGCCATAGCGCCCACCTTTCCGGCTACGAAGTGACGCGCGCGGGGCAGGGGCCCTTGACGGCGCACGAGACGCACATGGACATCCGCAACCAGGCGGCGATGTTCCAGAACCGCCTCGGCACGCCCTACTGGGTCACGTACAAGTACGACCCCGCGCTCTTGGACAAGCCCATTTCCACGACGACCCACGCGGGCCAGGAGTTCGACATCGTCCTCAAGGGCTCGATGAAGATTCGCGTCGGCGAGCATGTCGAGGAACTTCACGAAGGCGACTCGATCTACTACCGTTCCTCCACGCCGCACGGCATGCTCGCGACCGACCCGAACGGCGTCACTTTCCTCGCGATGGTGATGGCGGGCGAAGGCGGCGACACGCATCTCGGCCTCGAGACTGTGCGTCCGCGCCACGAGAAGGTGCCGCTTGTCGTCGACAAGTTCGTCGAGTGCGAGGAGAACGCGTCGGGCCATCTCGAGCACGTCAAGTTCAAGAACACCGAGCGCTTCAACTTCGCGTTCGACGTGATCTCCCGAAAAGCTCGCGATGCTGCACGTCAGCGACAATTTCACCGAGCGCCGATTCACCTTCCGCGAGATAAGCGACATCTCAAACCAGATGGCGAACTACTTTAGTTCAATCGGCATCAGGAAGGGCGACAAGGTCCTCTTCATCTTGAAGCGCCACTGGCAGTATTGGCCGGCGGTTCTCGCGCTCCACAAGGTCGGCGCGATAGTGATTCCCGCAGTGAGCCAGCTCAAGGACCATGACCTCGTCTACCGCTTCAAGGCGGCTGACGTGAAGGCCCTCGTCTGCACTGCAGATGGCGATGTCGCGCACGAGGCCGAGCTCGCGGAGGCCGAAATCGCGAAGGAGAAGCCCGGCTTTGCCCTCGTCAAGATGATCGTCAACGGCGATCGCGAGGGCTGGAAGAGCTTTGACCGCGAATATGTCGGCTTCTCGCGCGTGTTTGGCCGCGGACCAGACGCTCCTGGCGGCAAAGACCCGATGCTCATGTTCTTCACGAGCGGCACGACCGGCTACCCCAAGATGGCGCTCCACAGCCATCTCTACGGCCTCGGCCACTTCGTCACCGCGAAGTACTGGCACCAGGTCGAGCGCGACGGGCTGCACCTCACGATCTCCGAGACTGGCTGGGCCAAGGCGAGCTGGGGCAAGCTCTACGGCCAGTGGATGTGCGAAGGGGCTCTTTTCGTCTATGATTTCGCTCGCTTCCACGCCGAGCAGATCCTCCCGATGTTCGCGAAGTACGGCATCACGACTTTCTGCGCGCCGCCGACGATGTACCGCATGCTCATAAAAGAGGATATCTCGAAGTACGACTTCTCGTCGGTGCACCACGCGACTACCGCGGGCGAGGCGCTGAACCCCGAGGTGTTCACGCAGTTCAAGCGCGCGACTGGCCTTTCAATCTACGAGGGCTTCGGCCAGACCGAGACGACGTGCGCGCTCGGGACGCTCTTCGGCGACGAGATCAAGCCGGGCGCGATGGGCAAGCCCATCCCCGACTACGGCATCGACCTCGTCGACCCCGAGGGGCACTCCGTTCCCGCCGGCGAACATGGCGAGATCGTCGTCAGGACTCCGCGCTCGAACCCGCACCCCGGCATCTTCGTCGGCTACTACAAGGACGAAGAGAAGACGGCCGATGCGTGGCGCCACGGATGCTACCATACTGGCGACCTCGCGTGGAAGGACGAGGACGGATATTACCACTATGTAGGCCGTGCAGACGACGTCATCAAGTCGTCGGGCTACCGCATCGGGCCGTTTGAGATCGAGAACGTCATCATGGAGCTTCCCTACGTCGTCGAGTGCGGCGTATCTGCCGCGCCCGATCCCGTGCGCGGACAGGTCGTGAAGGCGACGATCAAGCTCGTGAAGGGCAAGGAGGGGACCGAGGAGCTCAAGAAGGAGATCCAGGACTACGTGAAGACGCACACGGCTCCCTACAAGTATCCTCGCATCGTCGTCTTCCGCGACGAGCTTCCCAAGACAGTTTCAGGAAAGATCCAGCGCAACAAACTGTAAGACAATGGAAAAGAAACGCTACCTCGGCATCGACATCGGCTCGACGACTTTCAAGGCCGTCCTCCTCGGCGAAGACGGCAAGGTGGAGCGTACTGTCTACAAGCGCACCCAGCCCATCGACTCTGGTAAGGTCGCCTGCACCGGCCATTGCTCGGGGTGCGGCGCGTGCGGCGGCGGCGCCTCGAAGCGCCTCGCGCTCGAGTTCCTCAAGGTCGCGGGAATCACTTCCTTCAAGGACGTCGCGGCGATTGTTGTGACGGGCAGCCAGATCGTCGAGGACACGCGCAAGTTCATTCCGTTCGACTTCCAGGTCAGCGAAGTGACGGCACACGTGGCGGGCGCGAAGTTTCTCCATCCCGACGTCGACGCTATCATCGACTGCGGCGGACAGGATTCGAAGTGCATGGTATACAACCCGACGATGAAGCTCTGGACGAGCATGATGTCGGGCGTCTGCGCCGCCGGCACCGGCAGCTTCCTCGACTCGGTCGCCGCGAAGCTCGGCGTCAAGATCGAGGACGTCGCGGACAAGGTCAACTACGATTCCGACACCGAGTTCAGCTCGGTCTGCGCCGTTCTTTCCGCGACGTCGATCAACAAGTTCAAGAACCGCGTTCCGATCGGCGACCTCCTCGCGGGTGCGTGCAAGGCCCAGGCGCGCACGATTCTAAACTCCGTCGGCCAGCTCCTCCTTAACGCGCCTGGCCGCAAGATTCTCTTCCAGGGCGGCGTCGCGTTCAACAGCGCAGTTGCGTTCTTCCTCAAAAAGCTCACCGGCAGCGAGATCGTCATCCCCCAGTACCACGAAGTGATGGGCGCTCTCGGCGCGGCGGTGATTGCGCGCCAGCTCCACGACCTCCGCGACGCGGGCAAGCTTGACCTCGCGAAGGTCGAATACGAGCCGACGCGCGGCAAGTCCGTTTTGCTCAGGATCAAGTCGACGAAGCGCGATTTCTTCTCTACGGACAAGTCGAAGCCGCTCGTCTGGCGCAACCTCTTCTTCCCGACCGAGATTCTGAACGCGATGGACTGCCGTGTCCGCACGCTCGAGACTTACGCCGCGCTCTTCGGGCGCAAGGCCGACAAGGTAAAGGAAGCTCTTGGCAAGGCCGCGCAGAAGGGCTTCGACGGCCAGACATGCTCGTTCCTCCGCATGCTCGAGGGCATGGAGCTCGAAAAGCCCGACTACATCGTTTCGACGATGCAGCCTTGCCAGCAGGCGGAGCGCGTGTTCGCAGACCTTGCGCGCGAATACAAGATTCCAGACCGCCTCTACTCTCTCCAGACTCCGATCAACGGGCAGAGCCGTGCCGCGATCGAGACGATTGCCGACGGCCTCGCCGAGTCTGTCTCTCTTATGGAGAAGGCATTTGGCCGCAAGCTCGACCAGGGCCGTCTCGAGGAGGCGTGTGTTCTTTCGAACGAGGCAGCCGAGCTCGCGCGCCAGTGCACGCATCTCCGCTTTACGTCGCCGCCTCTCGTCCGCGGCAGCGAAGCGATCTACAACGCAATCGTCTTCTCGCAGCTCTGGGGAACGCAAGATCTTGTCGACATCCAGACGGCGTATCGCGACGAGCTAATCCAGAAGAAGCTTTGGGCCGAGAAGCGCTATTCGATTGACGATACGCACCGTCTTCTCTGGCTTCACTTGCCGCCTTTCTACGACACGAAGCACCTCACGTTCCTCGAGACGACGTGCAACGCGCCGATTGTTTTCGAAGAGACGAATTTCGTCGGCTGGGAGCCGCTTGACCCGAAGGATCCCTATCGCTCGCTCGCCCGCAAGCTTCTCCAGTCGGGCTTCCTCGATCCCGCGCAGCGCGTTGAATATGTGAAGAAGGCAATTCCCGAAGGCAAGTTCAACGGCGTTGTTCTCTATACTCACGGCTTTGGGCGCTGCTCGCTCGCAGACCGCGCGTTCTCGAAACTCCTTCGCGAGACGCTCGACTCGGTTGGCTGCCCGCTTCTCGCGCTTGAAGGCGATTGCATGGATGCGTCGATTGACCCGTGCTCCACGGTTACGAAGATATCGTCGTTTGTCGAGGCGCTGAACCTCAGCCGCTACGGCAACATCTTCGGCAAGACCACGCCGTAACGTGGCGCAAGGCTCGCTGGATGCCGCGCGGCAGGTGATTGCCTGTCCCGTGGCCCAATGTCCTCCTGCAGACTGACAAGACCGCGACGATATGGTATCATATTGCCATTGGCAATTCGTCAACGCTGCATAACAAGGAGTCAGTCATGGAGTTTTCGAGAAGGTTTTTTATTGGTTCGTGCCTTGCGGCAGGAGCGTCTGCGGGATGCTCGTCGTTCAAGGGCGCGCTGTCCTCCAGTCCGATTGCGAAGATCGGCGTCCTAAGCGACGTCCATCTCAACGTGCCGGGCGACGAAAACTATTTTCTGAAGGCCCTTGAATACTTCCGCGACAACGGCGCGGACGGAGTGCTCATAGCGGGCGACATAGCGGACAAGGGGCGCATAAGCCAGCTTAGGCGCGCTGGCGAGGCGTGGTTCAAGGTGTTTCCAGACGGCAAGGCGCCGGACGGACGCAAGGTCGAGCAGCTGTTCGTCTACGGCAACCACGACCGGTGGGGATGGACGTGGGGGCTCAACGAAGAGCAGAAGAAAGACCCCGCCGTGCTCGCCGATGCGATAGGTGTTTCGCCCGAGAGCATGAAGAAGGCGTGGGAGGAATCCTTCCACGAGGAGTTCTCGCCGGTATGGATGAAAAACGTCAACGGAATCGCCGTCGTCGGCGCGCACTGGGGCTTCAACGACGACCACACCAAGGCGATGGCGAAGTTCTTTGCCGAGAAGGGCAAGACCATAAACCCCCGTCTCCCGTTCTTCTACACCCAGCACGACCATCCGAAGGACACGTGCTTCGGCGCGTGGGCGTGGGGGCACGACGACGGCACGTCTACGCGCGTCCTCTCGGCGTTTCCTAACGCCGTCGCTTTCTCGGGCCACAGTCACTACACGCTCACCGACGAGCGGACGGTCTGGCAGGGCGCTTTCACGTCGATCAACACGAGCTCGATGAAGTATTCGTCCCACGACTACTCGTGCCGCGAGAACGCGCCCGGGAACTCCTCTGGCTACGGCGGGGAGAACCGCGAGCACGCCATGAATCGCATAGAGACCGGCGACGGCCGCCAGGGGATGCTCGTGTCCGTGTTCGACGACCGGCTTGAAATCGAGCGGCGCGAGTTTTTCTACGGCGAGGCGCTTGGCGACAACTGGCTTGTCCCGATTCCCGCTCGCGCAGACGGGCCTCTTTCGTATTCCCGCCGCGCTGCGAAGCGTTCGGCTCCGGAGTTCGCGGAGGACGCGAAGGTCGAGGTGTGCGCCGGGGACGGCGAGAAGGGGAGGAAGGTCGTCGAGGTGAAGTTCCCGTCCGCACGCGTCGTCGACGGTTGCCGCGCAAACGAGTACGAAGTCACGGCGACGCTCGTCGAGGACGACTTCGACCTCGTCCAGGCGCAGCGGCGCGTCCTCGCCGCTGACTACTACCTCCCCGCCTCGAAATGCGGCAAGGGGAACTGCTGCGTGTTCTTCCTCGACGAACTCCCGAAGAAGGGCCACTACGTGTTTTCGGTGCGTCCGGTAGAGTGCTTCGGCAAGAAGGGTGCGGCGATTTCGTCCGGTGTTTTCGACGTGCGCCCTTGACAAGGTGCGGCGCCTTTTGCAATAATGGTAGTATAAAGTGCAAAAGGAAAATGAAAGTGCAATGGGCAAGAAGCTGTTGATAGTCGAGTCTCCCGCGAAGGCGAAGACGATAGGCAAGTATCTCGGGCCGGAGTTCACGGTCAGGAGTTCCGTCGGCCACATCCGCGATCTCCCGAAGGAGAACGGCGCGATAAGGATCGACAAGACGGGTGACGAGAGCTGGACGTTCACGCCGAAGTACGAAATCTCCGAAGGCAAGGAGAAGGTCGTCTCGGAGCTCAAGTCCGCCGTCAAGTCGTCGAGCGAAGTCTATCTCGCAAGCGATCCCGACCGCGAAGGGGAGGCGATCGCGTGGCACCTCAAGGAAGTGCTCGAGCCCGTCGCCGGCAAGAAGCCGTTCCATCGCGTCACCTACAACGAGATCACCAAGAACGCAGTTCTCAAGGCCGTTGCCGAGCCGCGCGACATCGACATGCCGCTCGTCGACGCGCAGCAGGCGCGCAGGATCCTCGACCGCATTGTCGGCTACAAGGTGTCGCCGCTCCTCTGGAAGAACATCGCGTGCGCCAACAACCGCTCGCTCTCCGCGGGCCGCGTCCAGTCTGTCGCTTTGCGGCTCCTCGTCGAGCGCCAGCGCGAGATAGAGGCGTTCAAGCCCGAGACCTACTTCCTCATGGGCGTCGAGGCGAAGAAGCGCGGCGCCGCGAACGGCAAGTTCGTCGCGAAGCTCGCGCGCATAGACGGCGAGAAGCCGAACGTGCGCGACCGCCAGACGGCAGACACCACGCTTCTCGACCTCTCCGGCGCCGAGCTCGAGGTCGTCGACTTGAAGGCGCAGCCGAAGACGCGCCACGCGTTGCCGCCATTCACCACGTCGACTATGCAGCAGGCGGCGTCGAGCGTCCTTTCGTTCTCGCCGGGGAAGACGATGAAGCTCGCGCAGTCGCTCTACGAGCAGGGGCGCATCACCTACATGCGAACCGACTCCGTGAACGTCTCCGAGCAGGCGCGCGCGGCGGCGAAGGAATACGTGACC
>CADCGZ010000025.1 GCA_902801025.1 uncultured bacterium
TCAAGGAACCCGCCCTTCAGCGAGACGCCGATCAAGGTGCCGAGCGTGTCGAAGAGATCCATAAAGAAGAAAGCGAACATCACGACAAAGAAGTCGAGAGACGTTACAAGCGGCCAACCCGAGCCAACGACTTCTCCCTTCACCGTGTGCGTCCAGCTTTCGGACTTAAACACGGCACCTATGGTCGAGCCGAACTCTTTGAACGAATTTGCGACATCGCTGATCGTGAAGCTCGGATACGTTGAGAAGAAGCCCTTTGCAGGATCGGGAACGTAGATGCCCGACGCCTGCGCGAGCATGCCGAGCGCCCATGTCACGAAGATTCCCAACAAGATCGCGCCCTTCCACTTCTTGACGAGCATGACGCCGGTCAAGAGCGTCCCGACGAGCGCAAGAAGCGCGGTAACGCCGTGAGTGTGAAAGTCGACATGGTTGAAATTCACGAGCGCGACAAACGTGGCATCGTCCTTGACGACGATCTTCGCCGTCTGGAGGGCGATAAAGCAGATGAAAAGCCCGATGCCTGCCGCAACCGCGCGCTTTAGCGACATTGGTATAGAATTGAAAATCCCTTCGCGGACCGGCGTTAGCGAAAGCGCGAGGAAGATAAGCCCTTCAACGAATACCGTCAACAGCGCAAACTGCCAGCTGTAGCCCATTCCGATAACGACGCCAAAGGCGAAAAACGCGTTGAGCCCCATGCCAGGAGCGAGGACAAACGGGTAGTTTGAAAGGAACGCCATTAGAAGCGTTCCCACCACGGCGGCAACTGCCGTCGCCATAAACACCCCGCCCTTCGGGATGCCAGCAGCCGCGAGTATGTTCGGGTTCACGGCGAGGATGTACGCCATCGTCATGAACGTAGTAAGACCTGCGACAAGCTCCGTGCGGACAGTCGTTCCGTTCTTGCTTAGTCCGAAGATCTTCTCAAACATATTTTCGCCTTACAGCGTTCCGAAGATGCGGTCGCCAGCGTCGCCAAGTCCTGGCACGATGTAGAAATGCGAATTGAGCCGTTCGTCCTTCGCCGCAGTGAAGACAGGCACGTCCGGATGCTCCTTCTCGACCTTCGCAATCCCCTCGGGAGCAGCTATCAGATTGAGGAAAACGATGCGCTTGTAGCCGAGCTTCTTTAGCTGCGCGAAGGCGTCGCACGCACTGCCGCCCGTCGCGAGCATCGGATCGATCACGACCGCGAGTTCGTCGCCCTTCGCGGGCGGAACCTTCGCGTAGTACGGAACTGGCTCAGCCGTCGCCTCGTCGCGCTGCATGCCAAGGACGCCAACCTTTGCGTAGGGAAGGACGTGCAGCATTGCATCGAGCATGCCCATACCTGCCCGAAGAATCGGCACTATCACTATCGAGTCCTCGATCTTGACGCCCGTAGTCTTGGCGACTGGAGTGACAACCGGGATCTCGACCGTCCTCAAGTCCTTCAAACTCTCAATTGCAAGAAACTCCGTAATCTCGTTCACGAGCTCACGGAATTGCTTTGGCTTTGTGTTTATGTCGCGCATCAGCGTGACGCGATGTCTGACGAGCGGATGGGTAAGGACGGTGTGCATTTTTAAAGTTGAAAAGTTGAATAGTTGGAAATTTGAATGGTTGATAGGTTGAAAGGTTTGAGGATTGGGCTATGGGGTGACTAAATGGACGTACCAGTTGACGAGCTGCGGGCCGTAGAACATCCACGCAAGGCAACCCATGCAAATATACGGGCCGTATGGTATCGGAGTAAAGCCGCCAAGCTTCGTTCTTGAAAGGAGAATCAGCACGATGCCGACAATGCTCCCGAACACCGACGAAAGTATAAGCGTCACAAGAACGGCAACAGGTCCGAAGAGAGCCCCCACGGCGCCCATAAGAAAGACATCGCCCATCCCCATGGCCTCGCGCTTGAATGCCTTCGAGCCAATCCACCGGACAAGCCAAAGAAGACCGAATCCGAAAACGAGACCTGCAACCGAGACTGCCATTGGCGTCAAACACACATACCAATAACTCCTGTCGAAAGTCAAAAAATCCAAGATGCTATTGAATATGGCCCAGACAATGCCAAGCACCATGCCGCCGACCGTCGTGAAGTCTGGGAGAAGCTGATGGTCGAAGTCTATGAAGGAACCAACTATCATGAGCGAAATCCATATCCACGCCACAAGCAAGGAACCCAACGCTGAAGCCCAATATAAAGACCCGGATGAACAGACATAACTGTATTTGAAAAACGCCGCAAAAAATGCCGTGAGGAAGAGGCATCCTCCAAGCGCCTCGACAAAGATGTACCGCGGCGAAATCGGCGCTTTGCAGTTGGCGCATTTCCCGCGCAGCGCAAGCCACGAGAGGATCGGTATGTTCTGGTACCACTTGATCGGCGAATTGCACTTCGGGCAGTGCGACGGCGGCGAAACAATCGACTCGCCCCTCGGCGCACGCCAGATCACCACATTCAGGAACGAGGCGATGCAGGCGCCAAGCCAAAAGCTGAAGAACGCCAGTATCGGCGCAAGATCTTTGAGGATGTTGGCGTTCTGATTCATATCACTCGCTCTTTAGTTCGCGGCCCATCATCGCCTCGACGGCCTTACGAGCGTCGAAATCCTCGTAACAAAGCGCATAGACGAGGTCGCAGATCGGCATCTCGACGCCAAGCTTCGCTGCGAGGTCATGAACGACTTTGGAATTCCAGACGCCCTCGGCCACCATCTGCATCGAGCCAAGAATGTCCTTTATCTTCTCGCCCTTTCCAAGTCGCTCGCCAACAGAATGGTTGCGCGAGTGAACCGAAGTGCAAGTAACGATGAGGTCGCCTATTCCCGCAAGGCCAGAAAGCGTCTCGGGCTTGCCACCATATCCAAGGACGAAGCGCTTCATCTCCGCAAGACCGCGCGTGATAAGAGCGGCCCTCGTGTTGTCGCCGAAGCCCATTCCGTCAGAGCAGCCGACGGCAATCGCAATGACGTTCTTGACAGCGCCGCCAATCTCGACGCCGACTGGATCTAGCGAAGTGTAGACGCGGAACTTGGGTCCAGACCAGACGCGCTGGACCTGCTTCGCTTTCTCCTCGTCCTCGCATGCGGCGACGATAGTCGTCGGCATGCCGCGGCTCACTTCCTCGGCGTGAGTGGGACCGGCGAGCGCAACGACGCTTTTCAGCCCAAGGATTTCCTTCGCAAGCTCCGTCATGCGCTTGTTAGACGATTCGCAAAGCCCCTTCGTGAGAGAGACGGCAAGCTGGTCGTCAGTGATAAGTCCCTTGAAGCCCTCCATCACGGACGCGAAAAACTTGCTTGGCGGAGCAAGGACGACGATCTCGGCACCCTTCACCGCCTCTTCCCTGTCGGCGGTGAGCTTAAGCGCGTCAGGCAGAACGACGCCTTTAAGAAATTTTTCGTTCCGCCTAGTGCGGCGCTGTTCCTCTATGTAGTCAGGGAACGCGCCCCACACCGTCACATCATGCCCATAGCCGACGAGAAGCAGCGCATTCGCCGTTCCCCATCCACCGTCACCAATCACCGCAATTTTCATGCGTATATTATACCAAATCTATACGCAGTCATGGCAACTCCTTGAGCCGAGATGGGCTATCCGGCGCAATCCTTTAGCGAAGGCGGTATTCGGCGCGCGGAGCATCCTCTTCGATCAGCGCCGCCCTGGTCTTTTTAATAAGACCATCAGACGACTCAAAAAGGAGGGAGTTTTCCAAGATGGACATAAAGCCGTTTTTCTTGCGATAGCCGTAGATGCGCACATCGCCGTCAGCGAGCTTCTTGATCTGCTCAATTGCCGCGTCTTCGTGCCCAATGCCATCTACCAGCTTGTGCTTCAAGGCGTCATCGGCGGTGAACACGCGACCGTCGGCAAGCTGTCGGACGACTTCGAGAGGCAAATTTCTTCCTTCGGCCACGATTCTTACGAAACGTTCGTAGAGCTGCCTTACAGGCTCTTCCAGTATCTTGATGTGCTCTGGCTTCACGGGCTTGAGGGGATTCAGCATGTCCTTGTTCTCGCCAGATGCGATGGTCACGTCCGTAACGCCGATCTTGCGCGCCAGTTCCGCGATGTTAAAGGTGCTCATTATGACGCCGATGGAGCCGGTGAGCGAGGTTGGGCGCGCCATGATCCAGTCAGCGCCTGCCGCGGTGTAGTAACCGCCGGAGCAACAGAGATCGCCCATGTGCACAAAGACAAATCGGCCCTCGTGAGACTGGCGGAAGCGGAGAATGGCATCGTGCAACTCGTCCGCCATCGTGACGCCGCCACCGGGAGTATCGATCTCCAGGTAGAGTCCGTCGATCGACTCGTCATCTATCGCCGCCTTGATCTTGCGCAGCGCAGTCGGCGCACTTGTGTCGTCGATAGTGCCGAAGACGGGACGATCTATTTTTGAGGACATGACTCCGCTTATGCGGATCTTCAGCACATGTGCAGCATCTTCTTCGCCGTCGCCCGAAAGCCAGACCTTCTTGAACTGATTTGCGTCCTGCGGCGCAAGGGCGATTGCATCTTGCGAGTCTGCCTGCATCTCCGCACACCCTCTGAAAGCGACGGCAATTATTAACGAGAACAAAAAAACAACGCCGATAAAAACGCCAACGGAAACGAGGCATCCGGCCATGCAGCCAATCTTGGTATTTGTATCCATGTCGATAATTATATCATAAACCGACTATCCTGTCTGAAAGTTCTAATAGAGTCGATTAGGGTCGGTTAGGGTCGTATTAGAGTCGATTAGAGTCAGAACAGAGTTATACAAATTGCAGCAGCGTCTATAACGCGGAAGGTAAGTGAGGCGGTGGAGCGAAGGTCCGAGCGAGGGGATTCGGCGTATTCGCCGAGGGCTCCCCGAGGAGGAGCCTTCGGACACCGCCGAACGCATTCCGCTTTACAGAATATGGCCCATCTTCTCTCGCTTGGTGTCAAGATAGCGCTTGTCGTGGGCGTTTGCAGGAATCACAATCGGCACTCGCTCGACGATTTCGATGCCATAGCCGTCAAGCCCCTTCACCTTGCAGGGATTGTTCGTCATGAGGCGAACCTTGCTTATGCCAAGATCCTCGAGCATCTGCGCTCCTTCGCCATAGTCGCGAAGGTCAGGCGCAAAGCCGAGCGCGACATTCGCCTCGACCGTATCGAGACCCTCTTCCTGCTTGCGATAGGCGTGAAGCTTGTTCTCAAGCCCGATTCCGCGCCCTTCCTGGCGCATGTAGAGGACGGCTCCGCGACCCTCGCGCTCGACCATCTCCATCGCGGTGTGAAGCTGCGGCCCGCAGTCGCAACGCTCGGAACCGAGGACATCGCCTGTGAAACACTCGGAGTGGACGCGCACGAGAACGGGCGCGCCGTCGTCGACCTTCCCCTTCACGAGCGCAAGATGCTCAAGCCCCGTGATGCGGCTCTTGGGAGGTCAACTTCCTCGACCTTCTCGACGAGCTTGTCGACCTTGCGGCGATAGGCGATGAGGTCGGCTATCGTCATCATCTTGAGGCCGTGGCGTTTCGCAAACGCGGCAACATCGTCGAGACGCGCCATCGTTCCGTCGTCCTTCATTATCTCGCAGCAGAGCCCGACTTCCTTGAGCCCCGCGAGACGGCAGAGGTCTACCGTCGCCTCAGTGTGCCCTGCCCTCTTCAGTACGCCGCCTTCGCGCGCCTCGAGCGGGAACATGTGGCCAGGGCGCCTGAAGTCAGACGGCTTCACGCCGTCCTTCACGCATGCAAGCGCCGTCATCGAGCGCTCTGCCGCGGAAATGCCGGTCGTCGTCGAAGCTGCGTCGATCGAAACGGTGAATGCAGTCTGGTGGTTGTCGGTGTTCTGCACAACCATCTGCGGAAGGTCAAGCTTGCGGCACCACGCCCTGCTCATCGGCATGCAGATGAGCCCGCGCGCAAACGTCGCCATGAAGTTGACGTTCTCGCACGTCGCGAACTCCGCCGCGCAAATGCAGTCGCCCTCGTTTTCGCGGTCTGCGTCGTCCGTCACGAGGACGATTTCGCCACGCTTCAGCGCCTCAAGGCAGTCTTCAACCGAATCAAACATACAACTCAACATCAAACCTCAAACTTCTCACGACCCCGGGTGAACGGGCTTCGTCCCCGCCTTGCACATCGGGCACTCTGCGGCCGTCCAAGTCTCGGGAGTCATCTGCATGAGCGAGAACATCGGGATGCGACCGAACTTCACCTTGCCGCCAGAGCGGTCGACGAGCAGCACGACGCCGGCAACCTTGCCGCCCGCCGCCTTCACGAGATCGATCGTCTCCTGGACGCGCCCGCCCTTCGTCACGACGTCCTCCGCAACGACATAGCGCTCGCCCTTCTTGATCGAGAAGCGGCGTAGGGCGAGAACGGTGTTGGGCTTGCCAGTCGCGTCGACGCCCTTGCCCTGCACCTTCTCGGCGAAGATGCACTTCACGTTGAGCTCGCGCGCGACTTCGTGGCCCACGAGGATTCCGCCGACAGCGGGCGAGATCACGCCGTCGATCTTCTTGCCGAGCTTCCCGGACTTGACCGCTTCGCGCGTCACTGCACGGCAAAGCTTCTCCGCGATGCGCGGGAACCTGAGAACGTTCGCGCACTGGAAGTAGCGGTTGGAATGCAGCTTGGACCTGAGCTCGAAGTGCCCTTCGAGAAGTGCACCTGTGTCCTTGAATGCCTTTAGAACCTGTTTCTGTGTCATGACTGTTCCTTTCACCGTAGTTTAAGAAGATCTTCCTTCGAGAATGGCTGCTTCGCCTCCGCGCCAACGTCGTCATCCGGCGCAATCGTCGCCGGAGGCGGCGCGGCGACTGTCGGCGGCAGCGAATTTGGCGTATATTCCGCTATCGCGGCGGATGTGCCGCGCACCGGACGCTCTGGTATGACGAAGACTACCGGCATCGGAGGAAGCTCGCCAGGCCCAGATTCCGGCTTCATCCACTTAACGCCTTTCGAATCGACCTGCCACGCCGTCCTCGCCGCGGCGAGCGCGACGCGCTCCTCCTTGTCGGTCAGCGTGACGAAAGCGCACGACGGCTTGCGCCCGCTCTCGTGCTCAATCGCGCGGAAGCCGATCGCATCGTATGGAAACGCGAACGCGATGGCTACCGGAATCACGGCAATTTCGAGAAGCGAAATCGCCTCGTGCCTCAGCGAGCGCAGGGGATGCGGACGCCATTTGCTCATTCGTCCGCCTTCCCCGCCCTCTTCTCGGCGAAAAGGACGCTTTCAACGCCGCTGCGCCTGGCAAGCGCCGCGATTTTCATTATTTCCCCTGTCGCCACTCGGCGGTCTACGAGAACGAGAAGCGTCTTGCGGTCAAGCCGGGAGACGCGGTCCTCGAGCTGCGAAGCGAACGCCGCCGCGGAAGTCTCGTCCCCCATCGTGTAGCGGCCGTCATCGAAGAACACCAGCGTCTCGTGCGGCATAGGCATGACAAGCGCGACAAGAGACGCGCGCTCGCCTTCGTCGAGGCCGCTCGAATCGGGAAGGTCGAAGAGGATGCCTCTCTCCGTCACAAGCGTGCCGCCGATGATGTGAAGCATGAGAAGAAGCAGAATGACAGTAAGCCACGGAACTGCGGCTGCAAACGGCTTGAGCCACGACGGCCCGTACCGCCATATTCCCTGCGTGCGCTCAGGTGTCCACTTCCAGGGGCTCACTTCTTCGCCTCCCTCGTATTCGCCTCCCTCGTGGAAATGTATCCCGTGATCTGGCTCGCAGCGGCCTCCATCTCTACGACGATGCGCTCCATGCGGACACGGAGCATTCCATACATCACGGCGACCGGAATCGCGACGCCGAGGCCGAGCGCCGCCGCGAGAAGCGCCTCCATGGAAGAGTTGAGAAGATCGGCCCGCGCGACAAGCTCCTGCGAATTGACGAGGAGAACGGTCTTGATGAAGCCGACGACCGTTCCGAGAAGGCCGAGAAGAGGTGCTATCTGCCCGATGATCGCGAGAGCGGCGAGACGGCGGTCAAGCCGACCGATCTCGGCGCGGCCTTGCGAATCCACTGCTTCCCTCAGCACACGGGCGCTGGCATCGCGGTGGCGGATCGCAGTCGCGACGACGTTGGCGACGGGAACGGCCGTGTCCTCGCATATCGCAAGGGCCTCGTCCGCGTTGCCGCTGGCGAGGACGTTGATGACGCCCTTCACGAAGTCCTGCCAGTCGATCTGGACGCGCCTCAGCTCGAGGAAGCGCTCGAAGAAGATCACGACGGCTGCGACGGCAAGCGTCGCGAGAAGCCAGAAAACGGGTCCGCCAGATATCGTCATAGGAAGTTTCCTTTCTTCTTGATGCGCTCGAGGCGCTTCGCGGCCTCGGCCGACGCCGGCACGTCGCTCGCGACGACGAGGCGAAGGACGTTTGCGGCCTGGTAGTCGCGGCCGCGGGATTCGAATTCGTCTGCAAGCCAGAACGCCGCGCGGGAGAACGCCGCGCGCGCTTCGTCGTCCATGCGCTCGTTGTGGGCGCGAGCCCCGCGATACGCGAAGATGACGTCGGTATAGTAGCGATCGATGGCTTCGTCGACACGCTTTAGCTTCTCGAGGGTCTTGGCGACCTTGTAGGAAACCGCGATGCGCTGGCTCGTCGAAAGCTTCTCGCCGTCGCGGACGCTGCGGTAGGCATCGAGCGCCTCCTGGTAGCGAACGGGATTGTCTGCGCCCATCGCGAAAAGCGCATCGGCGCCGAGAAGCCGCGCGCTCAGCTTGTCTGCGGCGTCCACGCCGTCGGCGAGCGCAACCCTCTCGAGGACGAGAACGGCCTCGTCGAACCGCGCGAGCTCTATGAGCGCCTCGCCCTGGACGAGAAGCCCCCTGAGCGACGACGGCGAATCGGGATACTTCTCGGCGAGATGCGTCGCCGTCTGTATCGCCGCCTTGAAGTCGTTCTCGGCGAACGCGGCGCGGGCGGACCACACGAGCGCCTCGGGGGCGTCGGGCGAATTAGGCGACATCTCGGCGTATTCGGAAAAGAGCCGACGAGACTCCTGCCAGGCGCCGCGGTTGTAGGAGTGCTTTGCAAGCCAAAGGACGGCCATCGCCTTCGTGCGGGCGTCGGGCGATTCTGCGGCGATGCGCCTGACATGCTTCACGGCTTCTTCGTCAAGCCCCTGCCCGTACATGCACATCGCCTCGAGGTAGTCCATCCGCGGCTTGCTCGCAGGATGCTTTTCCGCGACTTCCCTGAACGCCTTCTGGGCCTCGTCGAACCTGTACATGCCGTACAGCTCGCGCCCGCGGTCCTCGACGTCCTTGACGCGAACGATGTCCTTGATGCGGGCTGCGGAATCCGTGGCGGGGTACTTCGAAAGCACCGACCTGTACTTGGCGTACGGTTCTTCCGTCTTGCCAGCGGCGGCCAGAACGTCGCCCTGCTTCACGATTGCGCTCGCCCTTTCCTCGTCCGTGGCGGCGGTTTCCTCGGCCCTTGAGAATGCCTCAAGCGCTTCGTCGTACTTGCCAAGCTTCATGAGGGCCCAGCCAAGCCCGTCCTGGAGCCCGTACAAGTTCTTCGAGTCCGGCCATGTGTCGAAGGTCTCCTTGTACACCGACACTGCGTCAGCAAAGCGCCCGCACGCGGAATACGCGTCGGCAATCGCAGCGAAGCCGTCGCGAGCGCCGACTGCGTCCGGGGCTTCTCGCACGAGCCCGCGGACAATCGCCGTTCCTTCGTCGACGGTGTTTGTGCTGGAAAGGAGCTTCTTCCCGAGGGCGTAGCCGGCTTTGCGTTTCATTTCCGCCGAGACACTGCGCTCGAACGCCTCGCGGAGGAGCTTCTCGTCGCCGAGGTTTACGCTCGCAAACGCAAATGCACGCTCGCTCGCGTTTGTGCCTCGTGCCGCCACGACTCGCCATATATTTTCCGCTCCCGTCCTGTCTCCCGTTGCGGCCATGAGGTCGGCTGCGAACATCTCGGAATCCTCGTCGGCAAGGGCTTCGGGCGCTTCCTTCATGATCTTGAGCGCCTCTGCGGCACCCTTCTCGGACATTGCGACACGCGCCTTGAGGCGCGTTGCGAGGCGCATGTACGCGGGATCGGAAAATTTCCTGTCCGAAATGGCGAACCCCGCCTGCGCCATCTTCCCCGTCTCTGCGAGCGCAAGCGCGCGGTAGTAGAGCAACCGTTCGTCTTCGGGGTTGTTCCAGCCCTCGACAGCGTCAAGAAGCTCCTTCCACTTGCCTTCTCGGGCAAAACTCTCGGCTATCACAATTCGGGCGCCGGGATCTTCCGACTTTGCGGCATGCGCGCGTGCGACATCCCACAGCCCCTCTCGAAGCGCCCCGCGCGCGATGTCAAGTTCATCGCCAAACGCCGCGAAAGCGGCCGAGACGACCACCACCGCGCCAACGAGCGATCTCGCTATGGAACTGCAGAACATTTCTGCATATTATACCATATCTGCGCGAATCGCGCCCTGAGCCGCGCAACCAGATTTCACTTCCGGGCGAGGGATATGCGGACGTAGGTCCTGAGAATGTTCGCCGCCGCATGCTGCACGTCGGCGCGACGGACCTTCCCGTCCTTCAGCGCCGCGACAAGCGCGGCGTATTCGCCGCGGACGCCCGGCATCACAAGGTCGTTTCCGGCCTCGGCGTGGCGCAGCTTGTCGGCCGAATTCCACCAGTCCGTCATCACGAAACCGTCGAAGCCCCACTCCTCGCGCAGCACCCCCGTCATCAGGTCGTACGTCGTCGCGCAGTAGTCGCCGTTGAGACGGCTGTAGCTCGACATGACCATGTTCGGATGCGCCTTCCTGACGACTATCTCGAACGGCTTGAGGTAGATTTCGCGCAGCGTCTTTTCGTCGACGATGTTGTTCTCGTACCCGCGCTCGAACTCCTGGTTGTTGACGGCGAAATGCTTGACGGTCGCGGAGCGTCCGGACGGCGTCCCGTCCGTGTTCGTCTGCACGCCCTTCACGACCGCCGCGCCCATGAGACCCGCGACGAGTGGGTCTTCGGAGAAGTACTCGAAGTTGCGTCCGCAGAGCGGATTGCGGTGGATGTTCACGCCCGGCGCAAGCCAGCAGTCGATGTCGACGAGCGCCATCTCGGACGCGACGGCGCGTCCGAAGCGCTCGGCCGCAGCGACGTCCCAGCCCTGCGCCAGCGCCGTTGCGCACGGCCAGGAGACGACGGCCGACGCCTTGGCGTTGTACTTCTCGCGCGGATCGCCGAAGTTTCCGAGACGGACGCCCGAGGGACCGTCGGCCATCGTGATCGCGCCGAAACCATACTTCTCAGAACTCCACGTCTCGCCGGCCTCGCAGTCGACGCGTCCCTTCTTTACGCCGCCCACGCCCGTGCCGCCGTCGACCGCATATCCCTCGCCGTCGAATATCCTGCCGTTAACCACGGCGGCGAGTTCTTCGTCCGTGAACTGCGCGACGAGGTCCTCGACCGTCGCCTTGCCGCCGAGCACGTCGTCCATCTTGACGAATGCGGACGGCTTCGCGAGCTCCCTGCGCGCGGGCGCGGCGGATTTGCCGCGGAAGCGGTTCGTCACCTTCTGCACGACGATGGGCTCTTCGAGATCCATCGCCATTACCGCGATGCGATCGTCGTGCGAACCGCCGTCGCTGACAAGTATCGCGCCGCCATGTACCTCCCATTGCGCCTCGTCTTCATTGTAGCTCGCGATGTCCATCCATTCAAACGACAGGGCGACGGTCAAGGACGCGCCGGGCGCGATCACTGGCGTCTTTGCGAAGGCGCAGAGCCTCGTTTCATTGAGAGGCCCCCCGTCAAACCAGCACATGACGACATCCGCCCCCGCCACCTTGCCCGTGTTTCTGACCGTCACGGGAACCTTGACGTTTTTCAAGCGCCGTTCGACCTTTGCGGGCGTCAGCTCGAACGTCGTGTAGGAAAGGCCGTGGCCGAACGGATACCGCACCATCTGCATGTAGTCAATCTCGGCGCAGGCGTCAGCCTCCAAGTTGAAGCATCGGCATTTTGTATCGAAGTATCTGTAGCCGACATCCGTTCCCTCGGAATACTCGATTTCCGAGGTCTGCCAGCAGCCGGTCGTCGGGTAGTCGCCGTAGCGCTTCGCCCACGTGTCGACGGTCCTGCCGGACGGATTCACCTTTCCCGTCAGAATGCTCGCTACCGCATCGCCCGTCGTCTCGCCGAGGAACGGGACGAACACAAGCGCCTTGACCGGGTACTTGTCCATGAAAGACGTATCGAGCACGCCCGGGGCGTTCAGGAGGACAATGACGCTGTCGAACGCGGCGCAGGCGTCGGCGAGAAGCCGCTCCTCCTCGGCGTGCAGACGCCATCCGCCGGGCGCCTCCGGGATGTCCGCCGACTCGCCCGAGCCGCGTCCGATCACGACAACGCACTTCTTGGCGCGCTTGCCCTCGGCGAGCTTCGCGAACGCGTCATGGGCGCCTTTCGGCTCGTCGAAGCGCCGCGTCCACTTGTCCCAGTCGCGGTTTAGGCGGCTGTAGTCGCGCTTGGCGAGGTCGTCGCGGTAGAGCTTCGCGAAGTCGGCGTCGATCTTGACGCCCGCCTTTTCGAGTCCCGCGTCGATCTGCACGGGATCGTGCGCGAGCATATCGCCCGAGCCCCAGCCCATGCGATGGCAGAAATATCCCGTGATGCCGACGAGCGCCACTTCCTCGTCCGCCTTGAGAGGCAGGGCGGAGTCCTTGTTCTCGAGCAGCACGATTCCCGCCGCGGCCAGGTCGCGCGCAAGCCAGGCGTTGAGTTCGCGGCGGGGTGGACTTGCGAAGGACGAGAAGCCGACCAGAAACGACAACGAGAGCGAAAACAGTTCTTTCATAGAGCCATTCCCCGATTTTTCAAGTTTCAAAAGACTACACAAGTCCGCCGAGGTAGCCCATTTCGGCAAGCAGCTTCTGGTTCTTCATCCAGTTGGGCTCGACGTTCACCCAGAGCTCCAGCGAGACTGGCACGCCAAACACTTCCTTAAGCTCACGCTCCGCCGCCTTGCGAACGGCCTTTATCGTTGACGCTGCCCTGCCTATGACTATCGGCTTCTGCGAAGGACGGTTTACGAGGACCTCGACTTCGGACTTCCAGCGCGACCCTTCGTCAATGACACGCTTTACTATTATCCCGAGTTCGTGCGGCAGTTCCTGGTGGAGGTGGGCGAGATACTTCTCGCGTATCACATCGGCTATCGCGAGCTTGCGCGGATAGTCCGTCACGATGTCTTCGTCGAAAAGGAGCTCGCCCTCCTCGGCGAAACCGAAGAGCGCATCAAGGACATCCTTCGCGCCGCCCTCGGTCGTTGAAATCGCTTTCACCCAGACCGGTTCCTTCTTTCCGCCTTCACCTTTCCCTTCACCTTCGCCTCCCGACGCCTCATTCCACGCGTCGCGGAACATCTTCTCGAAGAACGGCGACTTGTCGGCCTTGTTGAGGACAAAGACGACCTTCTCCGGCTTCTCCTTCGCGACGCGCTGCATCCAGCCGATGTCCTCGAGCTGCGGCTCCTGCGCCGCGTCGAAGACTACGCAAGTGATGTCTGTTCCAGCGGCGCTCCGCCGCGCCATGCGGTTGAGGAGCGTGCCGAGGGTGCCGACTGCCTTGTGGAGGCCGGGTGTATCAAGGAGGACAAGCTGTCCGCGAGGGTCTGCGACGATGCCGCGAATCGTGTTGCGTGTCGTCTGCTCGACTGGGGAGACGATCGAAACCTTCTCCCCTACGAGCGCGTTTACGAGCGTGGACTTTCCCGCGTTCGTGCGCCCCACAACCGCGACTGTCGCTACGAGCGCCATTACGGAACGGGGAAGTTCGCGACGAGCGCCGCGGCTTCGCGCTTGACTCTCTCCTGGACGGTGGTGTCAGCGATGTTGTCAAGAACGTCGGCGATCCACGTACCGATCTTGATCATCTCGGCTTCCCTCATGCCGCGTGTAGTCGCTGACGCAGTGCCGACGCGGATGCCGGAAGTCTTGAACGGCGACTCGGTGTCGTATGGAATCGTGTTCTTGTTGACGATGATGCCGGCGGCGTCGAGAGCGGCTGCGGCTTCCTTGCCGGTGATGCCCTTCGACTTCTTGACGTCGACGAGGAAGAGGTGGTTGTCCGTGCCGCCGGAAACGATGCGGTAGCCGCGATCCTGGACGGTCTTGCACATCACCTGGCAGTTCTTGACGACCTGCTGGGCGTAGCCCTTCTTCGCGTCACTCATCCACTCGCGGAACACGACCGCCTTCGCCGCGATGATGTTCTCCAAGGGGCCGCCCTGCATGCCGGGGAACACCGCAGAGTCGAGCGCCTTCGCCCATTTCTCCTTGCAGAGCACCATGCCGCCGCGCGGTCCGCCGAGCGTCTTGTGCGTCGTGGTGGTGACGAAGTCGGCGTAGGGAACGGGCGAGGGATGCGCGCCGCCAGCGACGAGGCCGGCGATGTGCGCCATGTCGACCATCATTATGCAGCCGACCTTGTCGCATATCTCGCGGATGCGCCTGAAGTCGATCGTGCGCGGATAGGCCGAAGCGCCCGTGAGGAGGATCTTGGGCTTGACCTCCATCGCCTGACGCTCCATCGCGTCGTAGTCGAGCATCTCGGTCTTCGGGTCGACCGTGTAGGGAACGATGTTGTAGATCTTGCCCGAGAAGTTCACGGACGAGCCGTGGGAGAGGTGGCCGCCCTGGTCGAGCGACATCGACATGATCGTGTCTCCCGGCTTGATCGTCGCAAAGTACACGGCCATGTTCGCCGCCGAGCCGCAGTGGGGCTGGACGTTCGCGTGCTCCGCGCCGAAGAGCTCGCACGCGCGCTTCCTTGCAAGCTCCTCCGCCGCGTCGACGGGAAGGCAGCCGGAGTACCAGCGCTTGCCCGGATAGCCCTCGGCGTACTTGTTCATGAGGACCGACCCCGCCGCCTCGCGGCAAGCGCGGGAAGAGGTGTTCTCAGAGGCAATCAAGTTGATCTCGGCGTCCTCCTGCTTCGTCTGCGCCTCAATCGTGGCGAACACCTCGGGGTCTTCGCGCATGAGACCGGAGCAGTCGGAAAGACGCTCTGCGCGCTCGAGCTTCCAGCGGCGGCGCGCATGGCGTTCGCTCTCGTCGACGGGAGTCGCGATAAACGCCTTTGCAATTTCGACGGCATAGGAGGGAGAAACGACGTCTGCGCCGAGGCAGAGGACGTTCGCACCGTTGTGCTGACGCGTAATGGTGGCGGCGTCGGTCGTCTGGCAGACGGCGGCACGGACGTTCTGGAAGCGGTTTGCGGCCATTGACATTCCGATACCGGAGCGGCACACAAGTATGCCGAAGTCGGCTTCGCCGGAGGCCACGGCCTTGGCGACTTTCGCCGCATAGTCCGGATAGTCGCAGCTTGCCTTGTCTGCAGGGCCCATGTCGACGACCTTCGCCGCGCCCGCAAGGGCGTTGACGAGAGCGGCCTTCAGTTCTACGCCGCCGTGGTCGGAACCAATCGCAATGTTCATCGTGTTTTCCTTGGTGTTGTCGCTTGTACAGCAAAAGTGAGGTAATATTATACCAAATCTGCGCTCTCTCGGCGGCACACATAGTATATTTTGTCAACAGAAAGGCACGCCTCTGTCGCATCCAGCGAATCTACCGCTTTTTGTCAGCGGCCTTGCGGCCGGCGTTGAAGGCGTCGATTATCTCTGGATGGGACCACTCTACCGTCGTGCGATCGACGAGGCCCATTCCCTCGTAGCCGCCCGGCTCCCAGATGAAGCACGGACACCCAAAGCGGCGCGCGACGTATCCAAAGTGCTTCGCCCACTTCACGCGGTCTTCGTCGTTGGGCTTCGACTTGTCGCCGCCGTGGTACCGCCGCTCGGCGTTAACCTCGCCGCAGACGATCGGAACGCCCTTGTCGATGAATATGCGCTTGTGCTGCTCGAAGACTTCCGCTATGCGCTTCTGGAACTCCTCGCGCTTGTATTCCGCGCTGTCGCCCCAGAGGCAGAACCACCCGGGTTCGTATATATGAAGATCGACCATGACGTGGTTGTCCGAGGGATTCGGATTCTCCCACGCGAGGCAGGACGACTCGACCCCAGTTGCTGCGTATGTCGGGATGACGAGGTAGCGCTTTGCGTTGTTGCCGCCCGTCGCGCGCACGGTGTCGTAGAAAGTCTTCGCATAGCGGTTGACCGTCTTGCAGTAGAGAGGCTTGCCGCCCCAGTCGTCCTTCCCCTCCTCGCCTCCGTCCGGCCCTGGATGGCTCTTCGCCTTGCGGATTTCGTTAAACCCCTCGAAAACGAGCTTCTCGCCGTAGTTCCTGAATCGCGTCGCGATCTGACGCCACAGGTCCGCAAGCACCTGGTTGGCGCGGTCTTCGTTTACGCCGTCGATCGTCAGCCACTCCTCGGGCCAGCCTTCGCTTCCTCCGTCGTGGTGGATGTCGAGAATCGTGACGAAGCCTTCCGCGATGCACATGTCGACTACTTCCTGCACGCGGTCGAGGAACACCGGGCGTATCTCGTGCTTCGGATCGTCCACGCTGAACTGACGCCGCCACGTCACCGGCAGTCGGACGGCGTTTACGCCCTTCGCCTTGTACAGCCGCAGGAGGCTTCTGGTCACCGGGCGGTTGCCCCACTCCGTCTCGTTGCCGCTCGGGCAGTCAAGCGTGTTGCCTATGTTTATGCCAAGCGCTATGTCCTTCACGAACTCCGCCGCGCTGCGCGAGAACGGCGCGGCCGCGGAAAGCCGCATCGCGCAGGCGAACGCACAGACGGAAAGTGCGATGGCGAATTTGCTTTTCATTGGCAATATTCTATCGCATATACCGATATGACGCCATCACCTTGCCGGATGATATATGAACGCAACCATTCGCAATGAACACAAACAACGGACATTGACAATCGCTAGGCGGCGTGCGAAAAGAGTCGGAGCGCCGGCAATTTCACCACCGCCTGTAGCGTCAGCGCACGTATACCTTCATACCCCTGTTTCTGATGTCGGCGACAACCGAGACCGTCCCGTCGTTGTCTACGGTGCGCAGTCTGATCGACTGGCTTGGGAAGTTCCAGTTCTTTATGGCTGCCTCGCCCGTGAACCCAGTGCAGGTCAGCAGCACAATGACGCCTGGATTCGGCTTTTCATGGATCGACGAGAAATCAAAGCCCGCATTGTCACCGAAGTCCACCGTTCCTTCCACAACGAGACCGGGCTCGACGCTGTCTTCGACGGTGACATTGGCATTGCCGATCGTTCCGGCGCCCGTGATCTTGTCGAACGCCCAGCTGCCGCCGCCAAAATCGATCCTCGCGTCGTTCTCGAGCGTCAGATTGGCGGGAATGTTCGACATGTCAGCCGCGGTGTACCACTTGGTATAGAGGTAGTCACGAACAGCCGCCTGCTCCTCGTCGGTCAACTTCCGGTTGAAAATCATCGATTCGCCCACGTAACCGGAAGATCCAGCGGGATTCTCCCGCCTCATTCCGAGAAACACCTTCCGTTTTCCATTCTCATGATCAGAAGCGCCGAGACTGTCGTATTCCAAATCAGTGCCAGAAACGGTTGCGAGATCGCCATTCGCATCCTTGTATACGCCAAAGCCAGACGCAGAGGTCGGCCCTGCGGCAATGCACCAGATGTACGGCTTCAGGGCGTCATTCTGAAGGTTTTCTATGACCAGAAGACCGGGGGCATTGTTGGTGATGCAGTCCACCATAAGGCGGCCCCTGCTCCAGGACGGCCACTGCGCGATGCCCGCAAGTCCGCGATCATCCCAGTCATAACCGCTCTGCACCTCAATGCCGAAGACCTGACCCTCCCCCTCTTCATGGCGTTCAAGGACGCTAAACAATGTCAAGCCGGAAGTTCCGAAATCATAGAAGCCATTAGACCCCAAACCCTTCTCTTCGTTGTAATGGCCGAACACTCTGCGAGTTGCAATCATATTCGCCGCACCGTAGGAGGGGAGGCTGTTCTCATCATACGGGACGAGATCCAGCACATTACCGGCAGTTCCCTTGTTTTTAACCGCAACCACTCGCCCTGATTCGTTCACTTCGACTGTCGAACTATCATCAGGATCATACCACGCCACGGCCGTCTTGACGATCTCCGGCACCGAGCAATCGCCTCGAAGTGCGATGTCGTTCGAAACGACGAACGTCACGCTCTTGGCCGCCAGCGCGGACATGTCGGGATGCGTCGCGCTTGACGCCGGAATCGCGACATCGGTATCCGCAGTCGGCAGGACGCCGTCAAGAACCTTGGCGAGATCTTCCTTCTCCGTCCCGTCCTCGAGGAAGTACTTTATGTGAGACTGCCAGTTTGCAGCATTGGCGGCATTACCGTCGCCGGAGGCATTCGTCCAGACGGACGAAACGATCTTTTTCGTAACTGTTACCACTGTCGCGTTATTGGTGTTCAGAGTCGCATTTTCCGCAACATTGACCCCTTCACAGTAAACAGTCGCATTCGCCGGCAGGCGGAGCGTCCCCGACAGGACGTTGATGACACCGTGCGCGTTGTACGCAGCATCCAGCTTGAGGGTGCCGGTTCCCTCCTTCGTGATTCCGCCGATGCCGGTGAAGGTGCAGGTGCCCGTGGCCTTGACCGTGTGACCCCCGTCGTCGATTACAAGTCCGGACGCGCCGAGACAGACTTCGTCGAGACGCGTCATGAAGCTGTCGTTGTCACTCTTTGCCACGATCTTCCCGCCGTTTGCATATATTCGCGAGACGGCACTCTCCGGTGCGCTGGAGTCCTGCTCGATCTTCGTGGCAGATACGGAGCCTCCGGTAAGATTAACTGTGCCGTCGCAATGCCTCGCGATGGAAAGCGTGCCGACATCCACTACGCCGCCCGAGACCGTCATCGCGGCATGAAGCGCCTCTGCGTCATTGCCGACGCGAAGCGTCCCGCCCACGGAGAGCAAACCGCCAGAGACATCCACTTCGCACCATGCATTATCTTGGCACGCGATGTTCACGTCGCCCGAGAGAGCAAGCTCGCCGCAGGAGACCGAGACATATCCCGACGCCGTCGGCTGGAAGCCTCCGAGCTCCATCGAGACGCCTGTCGTCCGTCCGCCTTCGATGTTGAGGACACTCGCCGTCTCCCTGCATGGATTCAATGTGTAGCCGTAGCCTATCTTGATGCTATTGGTTGCAAAGACCGTGCCGCCGTAGACGTTCATCTCGCCCTTGACAGAATAATTCTCATTTTGGGACTGCATGCCGATCCTGATCGAGCCTGCCCAGTCATTCGAGCTTGCGATGAGATTGCCGCCGTACACGTTCAGCGAACAGTCTTGATGCGAGTTCCAGAAGCCCACCTCGACGAAACCCGCGTCGACTGTCGCGTCGTCGTAGATGTTCACGGCGGCGCTGCCGCCGCCGCAGCCGATCATCAGTTTGTTCACGACCTTCATCGTGGCGTTCGTCACGTCGATCTGCGCAATGCCGCCCCACTGCGCCAGCTCTAGCTTACGCGTCTCGAAACGAGACAGATCCTTCAGCACTGCGCGGTCCGTACGGTACTTGAAATCCGAATCTTCGGACAAGTTCGGCAGTCCCCGCTGCTTTTCCCCGTCCTGCGTACCGTCAAGGTACCAGTTTCCGGAATCGGCAAGGTTCAGATTGCCGGCGTTGCCGTCCCACATGTACTTGGCAACGTTGTCTTCCGCAAGCACTCCGAGAGACAGTGTCGCCATTCCGACTGCAGCCACTATTTTATTCATAGACAGTCCTTTCACTGAGGTATGTTTTCGCCTATATTGTATCAATTGCGCCCCGTCACGCGGTATCACCCGTCAGGATGATAGCCGGGAGCTGTCGATTTCCGCGACGACCTTGAAGAACTTCATCTGGTCAAGGTTCTCCTCCGTCACAACGGTCCACGACGCGTCGTCAAGGGACTGCTTGCCCAGGACCGTGTACTTGCGTGGCGGGTCGGCGTTCCTGAGATCGGGATCCCAGGACACCTCCGGCGAGCCGTCGGCCTTCATCTCGATCATCGCCAGAAGTCGGCTGTCTGGGTCGTCGGGATCAAGCCCCGCTACATACGACTCCCAGAGCGCGCCCCCGTTCGCTCCGCTGGCGTTGCCCGCAGTCTCGTAGTCTCCGCCGCCGTATTTGAGGACATACGGCTCAAGCCATTGATACGGAACGGGCGCCGCCGTCGTCATCGTGACACACTGAGCCGTGGGGATTGGGAGCCCCTTCCCTACGCTGCGGCCCTCGTTGAACGCATCGACGATCTCGGGGTGGCTCCACTCGACGTCCCTGCGGTTTACGAGCCCCATGCCCCTGTCGTATCCGTTGTCCCAGAGAAAGCACGGGAAGCCGTATCTTGCCGCTTCGCGGGCATAGTGCCTGGCCCAGTTCACGCGGTCCGCGTCGTTCGGAATGGTTTTCGCATCGTCGTAGAATCGCATGTCCGCGTTGACCTCGCCTATAATAACCGGGACGCCCTTGTCGGAGAAGACGCGCTTGAGCATCCCGAAAACGCGTTCGAAGCAATCGGCGAAATCCTGCTCTCTGTACTCCGGGTCATTTCCCCTCAGGCAGAACGAGCCCGGCTCGTAGGCGTGGATTGAGACCATCACATGGTCGTCCCCTGGCGACGGATGGCGCCACGCAAGGCAGGACGGCTCGTAGTCGGTCGCCGCATACGTCGCGATGAGCAGATATCTGCTTGCGTTGTTTCCGCCCGTCGCGCGGACAGTGTCGTAGAAGGTCTTCGCGTACCTGTTCACCGCTTCGCAGTAGAGGGGCTTTCCGCTCCAGTCGTCCATGCCGGACTGCTGGCCGTCGTAGCCCGAATACGCGGTCGCCTTCCTGACTTCGTTGAAGCCCTCGAAGACAAGCCGCTCGCCGTAGTCCCTGAAGCGCGTCGCTATCTGTCGCCATACGTCGGCAAGGACGGCGTTCGCGGCATCCTCGTTTGCTCCGTCGACCGCAAGCCATTCATCAGGCCAGCCCGCTCCGCCGGAATCGTGATGGGTGTTGAGTATCGCGATCATCCCCTCGGCAAGGCACATGTCGACGACATCCTGCACGCGGTCGAGGAACGCCTTGCTGATCCTGTGCTCAGGATCATCGCGGCTGAACTGGTTCTTCCACGTGACAGGCACGCGCACGGCGTTTACCCCCTTCTCCCTGTAGAGCCTGAACAGACTCTTCGTGACCCGCTGGCACCCCCAGTCAAGCTCGTTCGCGGTGGGACAGTCCAGCGTGTTCCCGATGTTGATTCCAAGCGATATGTCCTTCACGAACTCCGCGGCGCTGCGCGAGAATCCGCCGAACGTCCACCAGTCCAGCTCGACCGAACCGTCAAGGACCACAAAGATGTCGTGGACCCCTGTGGCCCAGGCCCAGTTCGAACTCGTCGCCGCCTCGAACTCGGATCCGGCGCTGACATAGCACTCGGTCACGAGCGGACCATCCGGCGCGTCGAGGTGGACCTCAATGCTTCCACCTCCCCTTGCGCGGAATGTCAGCAGCTCCGGGGAAGTCGGACCGAAGTCGGCGCCACGCAGTGCGATCCACCCGCGTCCGGTCTTCGCCCTCGCCGCCATGTCCCCTGGCGCCGCAAGCGGGACGAAGCACACGCCCGACGTTGCGGCCGCGGTCTCGGCCTGCAGCCTGCCGTACGGGTTGAGGCTCTCCACCTGCTCGACGCCCCTTCGCGTGTTTTCGACGGGGCTGATCGTAACCGTGTCTTCGTCAACCTCGCAGAGATCGATGTTGACGTTGCGCATTCCTCGCATGGCATGGACGAGGTCCTTCTGCAGCTCCTGGTTGTGGTATATGAGATACCATCTTCCCTTGAACTTCTGCAGATGCGTGTGGTTGTTGCACGGCATGCAGCCGAAGTTCATTGGATTCGCGTTGTATTCCCCTCGCACCGTCCAGCTCGACTCGTTCATCGGATCACCCGACGTCATATACACCATGGAGCAGGAGGATGGCGCCGCGCACTGCGCATCCCAACCGTCGTGACCCGTCCAGTCGACGTTGTACGTGTACACGCACATGTTGCCGATGAAATTGAGCTCGTTCGCCTCGAAGTGGAACTGCGCAGGCAGCACGGACGCCTCGCCCGAGACGGAAACGAGGTCAGCGCCGAGCCTCACGATCCGCGCATCGCCGCCGCCGCCGAAGGTGAGGTAGCCAGTGCCGTCAGGGGCAATCGCCGCGCCCGGGTCGAACGGCACCTTGCATCCGCGCGTGAACCACGACGACTGGTCCACAAGCGGACCCGGCAGCGAACTTGTCCAAGGACCGACTGGGCTTGTTGCAGTCAGCACGCCCGTGCCCGCGCCTGAATTCGAGAAGTACATGTAGAAATGCGTCTGTCCGTCAGCCTCGACACGCGAGACGACCGACGGCGCCCAGCTTGCGATGATCCAGGGCGCGATAGCCGCAACGTCAATCTCGCCATGGTACGTCCAGTTGACCATGTCGGACGTCGACATCATCGTGATCGTCTTTATCTTTTCGTACGAGTTACCCGTCCCAGCGGCAGACTCCTCGAACTGCTGGTGGTCGTTCGTGGCGTAGACGTAGAGACGTCCGTTGTGCTCGACCGACGTCGGATCCGCAGTGAAGCGATGGTCGAGGATCGGGTTCCCGTAGAACTCGCCGTTAACATATTTCGGCGAAGTCGCTCCCTGCGTGGTGCCGGAGACGCTACCTTCGCCGTCGACGAAGACGCTCATCACGTCCGACCGTTCCGCGAAGTAGACGTCAAACCTTAGGCCGGAGGCTTCCTGCGGAAACTCCACGCAGGCTGGCAGCGAAACCTGCTCGCCGGGTGCGAAGCCAGAAACGACAAGCGAACCGCCGGAGACGGACACATGATAGGGGGCGTCCTTCGGGACTGTCAGGACCCCGCCCTTAAGATGCACCGTGCCGCCGTCGGCACAGAAGACCTCCGACGATTCGTACTCCCCGTCTTCGACCGTGACGTCGGAGAAGCGCGCGTTTGGCCCGAGATTTGCGACCTTGCCACCCCCGAGCACGAGCTTAGATCCCCATGGCAGCCAGTCGGAGTGTCCGCACAGATCGAGCGTACCCGACATTACCTTCGTCGGGCCCCTCCAGACGACGCCGCGCACGACCGCGAGCGTTCCGCCGCCGAGTTTCGTCAATCCGCCGTCGTTCACGTCGGCCGTCAGCGAATTCGAGGCGATGCGGACGTCACGCCAGGCCGTGTCTATCTTCGCGCCGCCCCTGCCGATCACCGTCGGAAGCCACGGCGGCACGATATCGCCGGACACCCATCCGTAGTTGTTCGGATGCGGCATTAGCACGCCGCCGTTCAGGTGCAGGGTCGTCGCGACGGAATACGGATCGCTTCCGCTACCCGAAATCTCGAATCCTGGGACCTTCAGCACGCCGCCGTTGAGTTCGATACTGCCCTCTCCACCCTGGCTCCGCGATGCGCAGCAGAACCAGTGGAAGCGCACGTCACCTCCATTCTGGACGTAGTACGAACGCTCGAGCGATCCAATCGCCATTCGCAGATCCCTTGCATTGAGAACCGTTCCGTCCTCGACGAAGAGCGTTCCGATTCCGTCATGCCTCCAGTCGCCGCCGATGTTCACGCTTCCGTTGACCGATATGTCCAGTTTCATCAGCCGCAAGGCGGGGCCCTTCGTCACCGCGCCTTCGCCCTCCGTGCTGCGGAGGTTCAAATCCGAATCCATCGCGACCGCGCCGTTCCACAGAATCATCTCGCGGTCGCATCGCCTCACCCACACCGCGCCAGACGCCTCGGCGCGCCGTCCGTTAAGGTCCACCGTAGAAGAGCCGCCGGCATCATCCGGGAAAACGGGCTCTGGGATGACAGACGGCACGTTGCCTGCATCATATCCTTCTGGCCACCACTTCCAGTTGCCAGCGTTCCACCAATCGGAACTTGATGCACCTGTCCATACGGGATTACCACGAAGCGAGACCGTGGCGAACACGGTTGCCGCACATGCCAGCACGATTCCTCTTGTGGTTTTCATGCCGCAGATTATACAAAATATCGCGCGGCAAGAACATCATCCTACTGGGTTATGGAGCAGAGAGATCAACTATCACGCGGCGGTAGGCGAAGAGAGTCGGCGTGCCGGAATCGCGCACGCGTAGAATGACATGAAGCGATCCCGACGCCCCTTCGGGAATCGCCGAAAGATCGATAACGGCGCGCGCGCCGTCTGCGCGAAGATCACCGCCGTTAAGCGTCCCTGCTTCGCGGTATATCGACCACTCGAATGAAATCGCGTCGCCGTCCGGATCGCTCGACCCTTCCGCAGAAAGCGCGACCTTGTCTCCGCGCTTCGCGGCGATCCTGACCACGCCCTTCGTCCTGTCGCCGTTCAGCACGGCGACGGGATTGTGGTTCGCGTCCTCGTACTTAGGCGTGACGGACCACTTCATGCGTCCGGCGAAGTCGAGCTGATATCCCTCGCGCCAGCGCATGACCGAATGTCCCGGGGAACGCAATCCCTTCAGCTCGTCCGGCTTTTCGGGAGACGTCCATACAGGATGCGACTCGCCCGTTGGCGTCCGCCATTCATAGCGCCCGCCCCATCCGCCGTAGGCGGGCGATTCCGCCCACCCCAGCCCGTTCGCGATAAGCCCGAGGAACGACGGCGTGTCGCCTTCCATGCTGTAGATGTGCGGCGGGTAGCATTTGCCGAGCGGGCCTTTCTCCATGACGTTCGTTTTCAGCCACTCGTTGTCCGCAAGCTCGACGAATGGCAGATTCAACTTTCGCCCCTCGCCGCGCACATCGCCCGCCATGCCGTTCCATGTCGACTTCCAATAGTCGCGGTAGTCGAACGGATAGCTCGGATCGACGATCCACGTCACGGACGGGAATTCGCGCCGCGCGGCAGGCCCCGCGTCGTCCTGGTCGGATATAGAATAGACGCGAAGTTTGGCGAGCGCGGCGGAAAGCTCGTCGTCCTTCATCTCCGCACGGCAGTCCCTGAGCGCCTGCAGAAGCGTGTTCGCCCCGCCCCATATAGACACCCACAGCGGACGCGAATCGTCGCTTTTTATCGACTTCGCAAGAAGCCGCGAACCGGGAGACGGTTCGCCCACGCCTTCGACGCCGAACCTCGGCTGACCGGAAGCCGCAACTGCGGATAGCCTCTCCAAAGTCGGATACCCATGCGCATGAACGTTCAGATTTGTCCACGTTTCGCCATACGCGGTGATTGTGTGACGGAGAATGTCCTCGCGCGGATTTTGCCTGAGGTGGCACGACGTGGTCGCGGCGATTCCTTCGATGTCGAACTCGTTCGCGTACGCGAGTAGCCTGACAAGCGACTCCTCGTCGTCCGGCTCGTTCGCAAGATCGGTTAGGACAAACAGCCGCGGCTTCGCATCCGCAGCAGCGGTCAATGCGGTCAATAGCGCAAAAGCGGCAACTGCAATATTCTTCATCTGGACAAGTCCTCCTTATTTAATCCGGAACCAGTCGAAGTCGGCGTGTCCGCCCGGTTTCAGCGTCGAGTACATGTAAAGCGCGAAGCGGTAGCCGGTGAAATGCGGCGCGGTGTATTCAAGGTGGAACTTGCCGCCGATGGGCGTCCACGACTTGCCGTCCGTGGAATACGCGAACCACCCTTCGTCGCGCCCGGGGAAATTCCACAGCTTGTCCTTTTCGGGTTCGCGCGAGAAGTCGCCGTAGGCACGCACCCATACGGTCCTCGCGCAGGGCGAGACCTGGACGCGCGCAACCTCGCCCACATTTCCGTCCTCCGCGCGCCGAAGGACGAGGTACAACGTGCCGTTCTCCTTCGTCGCCGAAAGCGAAACGTAGTCGCGCTGGAAAAGCGCGAGCCCGGCGTTGTCGCCGTTGGCAAGTCCGCTGATGTCGATTTTCGCCGCCGCGGAGCATGTCGGACCCCAGCAGCGCTGCGTCAGCGTGTTGCGCGCGGAGAGAAGATCGCCGTCGATCCTGTCTGTCTTGAGACGCAGCCACCCGCGCCTGTCCGCAAGAGACCAGAGGCCGTCAGCGGGATTGTGGTTCCACTGCCAGACGAGGGAAAGCCTGTCGGACGCAAAATCGTCCGCCGACACGATGCCGGGCCTTCCCGATACGTGCGGAAGGCTTTCCTCCGAGATCACGGGCCAGTCGTCGCTCCATGTCATCGGAAGAATGTACGGACAGCGTCCGACGGCGCCTCTGTCGCCAAAGAGATACGCGTACCACTTTCCGTCCGGCGTGTCGATGAACGAACCCTGGGCGATTCCGGCGTGCTGGAACACGACTCGTCCCTCCCATGGTCCTTGCATTGAGCGTGAGCGGTGGACTACCACGGTGCGGCAGTTCCCCGCGGGCCAGCAGATGTTGACGATGTAGTACCAGCCGTTGCGCTTCATCACCTGCGCGCCCTCGCCGAGCCCCTCTCCGCCAACGCAGTCGGTGACGTTGTCGAGCGTTATCATGCCGTCGTCGACGAAACCGGAGAAGTCCGGCTTCATTTCCGTAAGGCGCACCTTGTACGGCTTGCCGGGCATCGTGGCGAAGACCCAGAAGCGTCCGTCCTCAATCCAGATGGACGCGTCGTACTGGTTCTTCTTCAGGCGATGGAACTCCCAGCCGCCCTTCTCCGGATCCTTCGTCCTGAAAAGATACGTGTCGTCGATCCTCACGTTGACGCTGATGACGTAGAAGTATCCATCCGCCTCGTTGTACCTTATCGATGAGGCAAAAGTCCCGAAGGCGTAGTCGTTCTCGCCGTTCTCCAGCCTGTCGCAGGGACGGTTTTCGACCGTCTGGTAGCAGTAGCTCGCCATCTTCCAGTTTACGAGGTCCTGCGAGACCATGACGGGGATGCCGGGGTTGAAGTGCATCGTGGTCGAGACCATGAAGTACTTTCCGCCCTTGCGGCACATGGAGACGTCCGGAACGTCCGCCCACAGCGTCGGCTCCCTGACCTCGCCGGCGGCGACTGAGGCGCATACGCACAGCGCTGCCACAAGCGAGAAAACTACAGACCTTTTATGCATTTTCATGGTACACATTCTACCATGCCTCCGCTTGCTTCGGTATCACCCCACAGGATGATTTGCGGGCATCGGGGGAATAGGGTATAATAGCGGCATGAAAAAGACAATACTTTCCACAGTTGCGGTTGCAGCCGCCTTCGGAGCCTTCGCGGCGCCTTCGCCAAAGTTCGAGAACGGCGAGTTCTTCGGGAATCCGCTGCTCGACCACCACTTCTGCGCGGACCCGACCGCAGTCGAATACAACGGACGCCTCTTCGTCTACGGAACGAACGACCACCAGCAGTACGACGAGTCGCCCGTGAAGACGAACAACACATACGAATGCATCAAGACCCTCTCCATGATGTCAACCGCCGACATGGCGAACTGGACCTACCACGGCGAGATACCCGTAGGCGAAATCGCCCCGTGGATCGTCAACAGCTGGGCGCCGTCCGTCATCTCGCGCAAGGAGAAGGACGGGAAGACGCACTTCTACATGTACTTCTCGAATTCCGGATGCGGCACCGGCGTCATCACGGCGACGCATCCGCTCGGGCCCTGGACGAGTCCGCTACAGAAGTCGCTCGTCGACCAGCAGTCCGACTTCACGAAGAAGTGCAAGGTCCCATTCGATCCGGGCGCGGCGATAGGTCCGGACGGCACGGGATACCTCGCCTTCGGCGGGGCGGAGTCCCGTCTCATCAAGCTCGGCGCCGACCTCATCTCCGTCGTCGGCGAGGCGACGATTCCGCCCGCCCCGTTCCACTTCGAGGCGAACGAGCTCAACTTCATCGGCGACACGTGCGTGTACACCTACAACGTCGACTGGACGGACCACGAACCCTGGCCGTACGCCGACTGCCCGAAGCCGATCGGATGCTCCATGGTCTACGAGACATCGAAGACTCCGCTCGACGAGAAGAGCTGGAAGATGCGCGGTGAATACAACGCCAACCCCGGCATGTTCGGACACATGTTCTGCAACAACCACACGCACCTCCACAAGTTCAAGGGGAAGTGGTACCTCATCTACCACGACCAGGAGCTCCAGAAGTCCCTCCTGCCGCAGACGGGCGGTTTCCGAAACATCAACATCGACGTCTGCGAAGTCGACGAGGCGACCGTCACCTTCAAGCCCGTGAAGAACACGCGCAAGGGCGTGGAGCAGGTCGAGAAGCTCGACCCCCGCCGCAGGGTGCAGGGCGAGACCGCCGCAGCGACGTCCGGCATGGCGTTCACCCGCCTTCCCCAGCTCGGCAACCTCGCCGCGAAGCCGAAGGAGGACGGAGCATGGGTGGCGGTGCGCGGAGCGGACTTCGGCGCGAAGGCGCCCACGAAGTTCACCTTCTCCGCACGCGGCAAGGGCAAGATCGAAGTCAGGCTAGACAAGCCGGACGGAACGCTCGTCGCCTCGGGAACGGTCGACGCAGGCGATTCGTTCAAGACATTCTCGCTCAAGGCAAAGGCGCAGGCAACCGGCGAACATGCAGTCTTCGTCGTCCTCGCCGGCAACATGGAACTCGACTGGTGGGCTTTCGGAACTCCGGCAAAATGACCGCGCATTTGCTATAATATGGATAGATGAAACGCTTCATATCCATCCTTGCGCTCGCGGCTTTGCCGCTGTACGCGAACGAGCCGCAGACCGAATCGGTCCGCGGCACCGTCCTATACTGCCAGGCGTGGCAGTTCTTCCTGCTGAAGACCGAGGATCGCGTAGTCCGCGTGCAGACAAAGCAGGGCGCGCCGGAGCTTTCGCCAGGCGACTTAGTGGAGGCGCGCGGCGTGCCGGCGAGGCGCAACGGACGCATCACAGTCGAAGCGGCGAGATACGAAAAGAAAGGCGAGAACGGAGTCGTCCCGGAGACGCAATCCATCGGACCGAAGGACCTTCCGCGCGTCTTCGACGAGGGGAAGCCGTCCGACCTCTACGGAATGCCCGTACGCCTGAAGGCGCGCGTCCTTAACGTCATCCCGAGGGACTGGGCGTTCACGGACTTCGACATCGACTGCGAAGGCACCATGATGTCCGCAAGCCTTCAGGGATACGCAAGCAAGGAACTCTCGGAGAAGCTGTCCCTGCGCCCGAACGTCGAGCTTGAGGGATTCCTCATAACCCTGGACATCGACCTGCCCGATGGCGAAGTGCCGAAAATCGACATCAGGCTGCCAGACGAGAACGCAATAACCATAATCCCCGATGCGGCGTTCAAGCGCAGGTTTGTCGCCTACAAGGCGTCAAAGGCCGCAAGATACGCCCCGTGGCTGCTTCTCGTCGTCGTAGCCGCACTTTCGTTCAAGCTCTACAGGGCGCACCAGACGAAAAGCCGGCTGCAGGCCGTCATCGCCGAGCGCCGCAGGATGGCGGCGGACCTGCACGACTCGATCGAGCAACACCTCGCGGGCGCGAGGCTCTACCTCGACAGCATGCTGCCCGAGGACGGATCGCCGGCCCCCGAGGAGCTGAAGCCAGTCGAACTTGTACGCGACATCCTCGTCACCGCGAAGCGCGAAATACGCGAGACAATCTGGAACCTGAGAATCGACGAACTAACGCAGAAGCGCCCGAAGGACGTGCTGATGTCGCTTGCGCAGAAACTCGCATCCACTACCGCCGTCCGCGTGGAGGCCATCCTTAAGGGACTTCCGGAGACCCTGCCAGAGGCGCTCTTCTCGGACATACTATACGTAGTGCAGGAGTCCGTCACAAACGCCATCAAGCACGGGAAGGCGACTCGCATTCTCATTGCAAGCGACGCTGCAGGACCGAAGAAGTTCAAGCTGCGGATCGTGAACAACGGAGCACCCTTCGACACGCAGCACGCGCTCGGTCCGGAAGCGGGGCACTTCGGGCTTTCCGGAATGCGGGAACGCGCGCGCAGAAGCGGCTTCACCGTCTCTTTTGCGTCCAAGCGGCGCACAACATCCATAAGGCTGGAGATCAAGACATGACCAAGGTAGCGGTAGTAGACGACCACGGAGTCGTCCTCGCGGGGCTCAAGTTCGTCCTTTCGCGCGCCGAGGGGATGGAGGTCGTCGCGACGGCGGAAAGCGCGGAGGACATACTCGGCTTCTACGAAAAGGCCAAACCGGACGTCCTGCTGCTCGACATCAGGATGCCGTCGGTCAGCGGGCTTGACGCGCTTGAGACGCTGCGAAAGTCACATCCAGACGCAAAGGTCGCCATGCTGACGACGAGCGAGCTGGAGGAGGACATCTTCCGCGCGCTGAAGCTCGGCGCGAACGGCTACATCCCGAAGGACTCGCGTCCGGCCGAAATAGCGAAGGCCGTCAGGGAAATCGCCTCGGGCGGGAGATACATACCCGAAGACATCCAGAGGATATTCGACATGCGGCAGGGCGTCAAGAGCCTTTCCGCGCGCGAGATTTCCATCATCCAGCTCGCCGCCAAGGGGTTCTCGAGCCCCGAGGTGGCCGAGATGCTCGGGATCAGCGTCAATTCCGTCAAGACGCACTTCCGCCACATATTCGAGAAGATGGACGTAAGCGACCGCACGGAAGCGGTCACTCTCGCCATCTCGCGCGGCATCATCGAGAACTAGCCGCCACGCGATTAGGTTTGAACGAAACCGCCGCGCCGCCGCCGGGCGCCGCGCGGAGGCGCAGGGTGTCGGCAGACGACACTGTGCGCTTCTCGATGACGTAGTTGCCCGCCGTCTCTGTGCGGTACACCGCGTCCGGCGCGTCGGCGTAGATCGTCGCCTCGTAGGCCTTTCCGGGCGTCAGGAAGTCGAGCCTGATTTCCGCCGCGTGCGCATTCTCGTCCGTCTTCATCCCGAGGTACCACTCGTCTTTGCCCTTCGCCCTGCGGACGATCGTCAGGTAGTCGCCGATCTCCGCCTCGAGGTAGCGCGACTCATTCCAGTCGCACGGAACGTCCTTGATGAACTGCAGGGCGTCGAGCCGCTTCTCGTAGCTCTCCGGGACGTCCGCCGCCATCTGCAGCGGAGAGAACATCGTGACATAGAGCGCGAGCTGCCCCGCGAGCGTCGAGGAGATGCGCTGCTTCTTCCAGGAGCATATCTTCGAAAGGTCCGTCTCGAAGATGCCGGGCGTGTAGTCCATCGGGCCTCCCACAAGCCTCGTGAACGGAAGTATCGTCGTGTGGTCGGCGTTGTTACCTCCGAACGACTCGTACTCCGTCCCGCGTGCGGCCTCGTTGCCGATGAGGTTCGGCCACGTGCGGCAGAGTCCGGTCGGACGCACCGCCTCGTGCTGGTTCACCATGATCTTCCTCTTCGCGGCCTCCTTTATGCAGTAGAGGTAGTGGTTGTTGCTCCACTGAGAGTAGTGCGTTTCGCCGTGAGGTAGGATGTTGCCGACGTATCCGGCCTTCACAGAGTCGTAGCCGAGACGGTTCATGAGCGCATACGCCTCGTCGAGATGGCGCTCGTAGTTGCGCGTCGAGGCGCTCGTCTCGTGGTACATCATCAGCTTCACGCCCTTCTCGTGCGCGTACTTGTTGAGTCCCTCGAGGTCGAAGTCGGGATACGGCGTCACGAAGTCGAAGACCGCGTCCTTCTCCTTGCCGAACCAGTCCTCGAATCCGGTGTCCCATCCCTCGACGAGGACCTCGTCGAATCCGTGCTCCGCCGCGAAGTCGATGTGGCGCATGACGTTCGTCGTGTTCGCCGCGTGCATCGACGGATCGGGCATGTACGCCCAGTTCTTCGCGCCCGTTATCATCGTCCACCACACGCCGATGTACTTTACCGGATGTATCCAGCTCGTGTCCTCGATGGCGCACGGCTCGTTGAGGTTCAGCGTGATGCGCGAAGCGAGGATATCCGCGCCCTTCCCGCCGACGATCAGAGTGCGCCACGGAGACTTGCACGGCGTCTGCATCCATCCCTTCGCGCCTGTCGCGTCCGGCGTGAGAGAGGACTCGAACGACGTCCCCTCGACCCTGAGGTGCATCGTCGCGTAGTCGACGCACGCCGCCTCGTGGATGTTTACGAGGAGTCCGTTGTCGTACTTGAGCATCAGCGCGGTCTGCACCGCCGGGAAGTCGGTGAGCGTGGACGAAAGGTTAGCGTCCGGCGCGGCCTTGAAGAGGCTCGGTATCTCGCTGACGCGCGACTTCGTGTAGCGGTACTCCTGCGTCTCGTAGTCCGCCGGAATCCACCACGCCGTGGCGTCGCACGGAAGGTTGAAGCGCGTGCGCTCCTCGACGATCGTGAAGTGGGTGAGCGGCTGAGTCTTTCCCTCGGGCGCGATGTTCTCGCCCGGAACGAGCCGCGCGACGGAGTTGTCGTCATCCGCGGGGAATTCGTAGCGGAATCCCATTCCGTCGTCGAACACGCGGAAGCGCAGGTCCATGCGGCGTCCGGTGCCCTTCTGCACGAGCTTGACGAGCATCTCCTCGTGGCGGTCGCGTATCTCGCTCTCCTCGCCCCACACGGGCCTCCACGTCTCGTCCGCGCTCGCGCGCTCCACTCCCGCGAGGACGAATCCCGTCCTCAGCTCCCCGGGCTTGCGTCCGTCGAAGGCGTCCTTGCCGAGCGCCTTGATGTCGAAACCGAGGGTGGACGGCTCGACGACTTTTTTGCCGCGGTAGGCGAACGAATACGTCGGCTCGCCCTTTTCGCCGAGCGCAAAGGTGAGCGCGTTCTTCCCGTCGGGGGATGCGCAGGTCAGGGGCTCCGCAAGCGCGGCGACGCACGCAGCAGCCACCGCGAGGGAAAGTGCAAATTTAGTTTTCATGCCCACATTGTAGCAAAACCGCAGTTTCCCCAGCCATCACCCAACGGAATGATACTGCGGCGCGGCAAAATGCCGCGCCGCCAATTATTCTATACGCCGCTGTCGCCGAAAATACTCATTCCTTCGCCCGGATGATCGTGAGCGAGGAGGCGGGGAGGCTCGTCTTGAACTCGCGTCCGCCGGCGAAGGCAACGGACTTCGACTCGGGCCTGCAGCGCACGGGATTCTCCATGTCGTTGACGACCTTGGGATTG
>CADCGZ010000026.1 GCA_902801025.1 uncultured bacterium
GACTCCTCGAGGGAGAACTGACCGCGCTCGATCTTGACTCCGCGCTGGGCCTCGATGGCCGCGAGGAGGTCGGTCACGCTGACGGCGCCGTAGAGCTTCTTGCCGTCCGTCGTGTTGGCGGAAACGGTGAGGGCGAGACCCTCGAGCTTCTTGGCGACCGCGAGAGCGGCCTTCTTCTCCTCGGCGGCGCGGGCGGCGCGCTCGGCCTCAAGCTTCTTGAGACGGCGCTTCGCGGCCTCGGTCGCGACGGAGGCGAGCCCCTTGGGGGCGAGATAGTTGCGGAAGTAGCCCGGGGCGACCTTGACGATCTCGCCGGCCTTGCCAAGCTTCTTCACGTTGTCCATAAGCATCACTTCGATATGCATGGCGTATCTCCTTCCGCTTAGGCCATGAGGCCCATGTTGCGGGCGCGCTTGACGCCCTGGCGGATCTGGCGCTGCTGCGCGGCGGTGACGCCGGTGATGCGCGCGGGCAGGATCTTGCCGTAGTCAGTGATGTAGTACTTGAGCGTCTCGATGTCGTTCACGTCGATCTGGTCGTTCGGGCCGAGCGCGGGACGCTTGCGGGCGGCGAATTCCTCGCCTGCCGAGCTGTTGGATTTCTTGAAAGCCATTTTAGTGGTTCCTTTTTAGATTGTCTTATCAGAACGGGATGTCGTCGGGATCGGACTCCAGGGCATTGGGCTGGACCGCCGGGGGTTCCGGCCGCTGGGCGTTGCCGGGCTGCTGAGGCCTCGTCTCGCCCTTAGGAGCAAGGAACTTGACCGCAAGGGCCCTGACCTTGAGCTTCTGGTGCCTGACACCGTCCTTCTCCCAGGTGTCCATCTGAAGGCGGCCCTCGACGAGGACCGGGCTTCCCTTGACGAGAAACTGGCCGCAGAGCTCCGCGAGCTTGTCCCATGCGTCTACGTCGACGAACACGGGGAAGTCCTGCATCTGCCCGTTGCGGTCTCTCCTGCGCTCGTTGACGGCGAGGCCGAGTCGCGCGACTTTCATGCCGCTCGCCCCGGTCGCGCGCACGTCTGGATCGCGCGTCAGGTTGCCCATCAGAATCACCTTGTTGAAGGATGCCATCTCAGTTCTCCTGTAAGGTTACGCTTCCTCGGCGACCTGCGCCGCGGCAGCCGCAGCGGCGGCGTCCTTCTTTGCCTGGCGCTCGGCGCGGGCCGCGCGCTCGGCGGCGATCTTCGCCTCACGGCGCTCGTCGACGGCGAGAATCTGAACGCGGAACACCTCTTCGACGAGGTGGTAGCGGTTGACGAGCTCGTCGACCTTGGCGGGATCGAGCTCCATGCGAACCTTGACATAGACGCCGCTGTCGCGCTTGCCCATCGGGCGAGAGAACGAACGGCGACCGAGGGAAACCTTCTCCAGAACGTTTCCGCCGACGCGGGTCACTTCCGCAAGGGCCTTCTCGAGATTCGCCTCGAGGACGTCTTCCTTCGCGATACCGACGAAGATGTAGAGAGCATCGTACTTCTTCATTACTTCTTCTCCTCCTTCTTGTCGGCCGCAGCGGCCTCCTCTTCCTTGCCCTTCTTGATGACCTCGGGAGCAGCGGGTGCCGCACCGGCCGCAGCGGCAGCAGGAGCGCCACCGGCCGCAGGAACGTCATCCGGGGCCTTTACGACCGCCACGGGAACTTCGCCGCGCGTGACGATGGTCTGCTTCTCGCCGAGCTTGAGGTCGCGGACGAACAGCGTCTGGTCGAGACCGAGCGCCGAAACGTCGACCTCGAACTTCTCCGCGATGTCGGTCGGCAGGCAGTCGACGTCGATCGTGCGGAGCGTCTGTTCGAGAACGCCGCCGCCGAGCTTCACGCCGACAGGTTCGCCCACGAGATACAGCGGAACCGTGACGCGGACCTTCTCGGTCAGCGACACTTCGCTGAAATCAACGTGAATTGGTGTACCGGCGAGGACGTCGTTCTGCATTTCGCGCATGAGCGCGGGAACTTCCTTGCCGTCGAGATCGAGCGTGACCAGGAGCTGCTTGCTCGCGTGGCCGCGCGTCGCCATCATGAAGTCGTGCGCAGGGAGCTTTATGAGCTCAGTGCCGCCCTTCTTCATCTTCATCACCGAACCGGGAATCATCCCCGTGCGGCGAAGGCGGCGGACAGCGCCCGTACCCTGTTCGGTACGCGCTTCCGCCTTGATCCTTATCTGATCCATCTTATGCCTTTTCTGGTAATCTGACCGCATACTCTCGCGACACTCGTCGCTACCCTCCGCGGCAAAACGGCGCAAATTATACCAAATATGGCTCAATTCGCGCAAGAGCGAATTTTAGGTCGTCAGAGGCCTGCGCCCGACTGGCACTACACGCCTTTGTTCGGAAGCGAAGCGAAGTTGGCGGTGGAGCGAAGGTCCGAGCGAGGGGATTCGGCGTATTCGCCGAGGGCTCCCCGAGGAGGAGCCTTCGGACGCCGCCAACGAGCGAGCGTTATTCTACTTCCACCTCGCGGGAGAGCTTGAGCGGGAAGTCGGTAGTGACGCGGTCGGCGCCAATAGCGGCACACTCGTCCCATGTCACCTTCTCTTGGCACATCCACAGGCAAACCGTCAGCCCCGCCTTGTGCGCCTTCTCCACCATCTCCTTGGTCGTACCGACGCGCGACGCGACGCTGCAGCAACGAAGCTCCTTCGCCTTGGCAATATGCGCATCCTCAAGCGGCTTGCCGACGATAAGTCCAAGCGGGGCGTCGGGATCGACCTTGCGCATCGTCGCAAGCGTCTTCGCATTGAAGCAAGTGAACGCGTAGGTCCCCGGCTTCATCAGCACCTTGGTCATCGCGCTCAGCTTGCGGCAATAGTCTTCAAGAACATATGGCGTGTAGAAGTCGCTCGGGCCCGCCTTCATCTCGATCTCCATGAAGATGTCCTCTCGCCCGCGCATCGCCATCAGCACTTCGGAGAGCGTCGGCACCTGCTCGGACGACTTCTTCAGGCGAAGCTTGCTGAACTCCGCGAAGGTCATGTCCTCCACCGCGCCCTTGCCATTTGTCGTGCGCGCCACGTCGTCATCGTGCATGACGACGAGGGTGCAGTCCTTCGTGTAGCGGACGTCGAGTTCAAAACCCTTTATGCCTCGCGAAAGGCACATCTCGAAACCGCCAAGCGCATTGTCGTCGTATTCGGCGTTCCCTCCGTGATGCGCCTGGACGAGCGGACCTAAGCCGGTCTTAAGCTTGGCGTTCGCCGGATACCTTGGGCTCGTGCATCCAGAAGCGAGAACAGCCACCACAAGCGAGGCGAAGAAAAATTCGAGGAACTTTGCTTTCATTTGATCTCTCCTTTATGCAAGAAAGTCGTTGAGCGTCATTAACGATGGAATCCGCTCAAACGGATACTTCACACCGAACGCGCGTTCCGCCTCCATTACGAGACGAAGATGGTTAACGCTGTCCCAGCCAGGGATCGACTCATACGCGGTCGCGCCGTCTATCGACGCGCGGTCAACGCCGAAGATGCGCGCGGCAAGAGCGAAGAACTCCTCGCACCGCGTCGGATCTGAAAACACCTCTGACGGATTCATGACTTCTTGATCCCGTAGGCGCCGACTGCAAGAGTGCCGACGAGCGAGATGATCCCAAGCGCAAGGGTGATCGGCTGCGGACTTGGCAGCTCCGGCTTGGGCTCGTCCTTCTGCTTCTTCTTTGGAATCTCGACAAGCGCCGCACCCTGGTATGTGCCAAGGACGCGAGCGCGCATCTGGTTGAGTTGCGCGACGCCGCGCGGATCCTGCAACATGCGTCCGTCGACAAACTGCATGTCCGCGTCGGCCCTATGCGGCGCGCAATAGAGGCGGGCATTCGGAACAAGATGAGTCAACCCGATAACAACCCACATGGCGACCAGACTTGTAGCGATGAGCGCCGCACGATTGGCAGCAGGCGAAGAATCTGGCGATGCTTTGCGCAGGGCAGACGGCACAAAACGGAAGCGCAGCATGGCAAGCCCATACCCCGCCAGGACGCAAAGGCAGAACTCGGTGAGGTGATGCCACTTGACCGGCGCTCTCAAGTAGTCGCCGAAGGGCAGCGCATAGACAAGACGGTAGACAGGCTCGCAGTAGCGCCCCATCGAGAACAACCAGAAAACAACGGCCGAAACGGCGAAAAAGATGATTGCCGAATTATTAGTGTTAGACGGGCTGTCCATTGTCGACTGTCGGCCATCGCCTGTCGCGCGAGTCTCGTGTCCAGCGTCTCGCAACCAGGGCAGCAGCGCCGAGAGAAGACCAAGAACCGCAAGAAAGCACGTCACCCACCCGACATAGAGCGAATGCTGGCGGTAGTTGCCCTGCGTCGCGCCCAGGGGGCGGCCAAGACGCCCTACGTACTGACGAATTCCATTGCCGCGCTTCTGCCCTATCGCAAGCGTAAACGGGCAGCTCGTGTCGCCTTCGACTCCGGCGTGCCAGAACTCCTTTGTCGCTTCAGGCGGCATCGACCAGTTGGTGACGAATATCCAGCGCTTCTCGGCGTCGTCTTTCGCGGCGTTTGCGCCGAGGGTCTGCCCTTCCTCTATCTGCTTGTCGCGTCCTGCGAGGTCGTTCACGAACGCGCTTCTGAAGCTCGCGCCGCCGATTGCGAGAAGCGCGGCGAGCGCCATCGCCGCGCCCTTCACCCATCTAAAAAGCGTCGCGCGTCGCGCGTCGCGCGCCGTGTCATGCAGAACGACAGCCAGCCGAAACACAAAATACGCCGCGGAGAAAACCGAGAAGAGCAACCACAGGTCTGGCTGGTGCATAGAACCCCATGCAAGGCATGCGCCAAGCAAAAGCCAGTGGCGCGGCTTGCCCTTCTCGAGCGCACGGTCGATGAGCCCGAAGACGAAGACGCCGTATGTCATCCACTGGAACCAGCCGAGGTGTCCGGCGGAAAAGAGCGTGAACCAGTAGCCGGAGAACGCCAAAAGAAGCCCCGCGCCGTAAGCCGCGACGCGGGGAAGACCCCTTCCGCGAAGGAAATACACCATCCCGAGCGCGGACATATAGGCGGCGAACGCATACTGGAACTCTGTCCAGATGTAGGGGCTGCCGATCCAGTTGATCGCCTCGGCAGGCGCGAACTTTCCGTTCTCGAGCCAGCCGACGAGCCAGGCGCGGAACCAGTGGACCGGGTAAGACGTCGGGCAGTCCGGCATAACCGGCGCCATCTCGGAGCTCCACGTCCCCCAGAAAACATAGGCGGCGCACACGGCGAAGACCGCCGTGAACGCCGCGAACCATCCCCATTTAGGGCTCAAGCGCATTTACTTGATGAACATGATCGCGATGATCGCGAAGACCATCGTGAAAATGGCGACCGTCTCGACGATGCCGAGCGCGCCGAAGTAGTTTGTGAGGCCCTGCCCAGTCTCGCCCTGCGCGTCGCAAGCTGCTGCTGCGGCACGACCCTGGAAGAGCGCGGAAAGCCCGATGCCAAGCCCGGCGAAGATGCCGAGGATGATGCAGGGGACGCCGGCGCCAGCGATGTCGCGCTTCATGAACATGATGAACATGAGAATCATCCCGTACAGTGTCTGCGTAATGGGCGCACCAACGAGACCGAGTAGAATGAACGGCGCGGGCTTACCAGCCGCATAGCACTTCTTCCATGCCCCAACCGCGGCTGACGCGGCGAAACCTGTGCCGAACGCCGATCCCGCGGCGCTCATTCCCAAGCAGGCGACTGCGCCTGCGATGACCAATGCTGCTTCGTTCATTGTGTTTTCCCTTCTGTGTTGTTAAGTGGTTAGATAGTTTGGTGGTTAAGTGGAGGTTTTGCGGAACGGACTGAACGCATAGCCAGCCCAAGTCACGCCCTTGTGGTTAGAGAACTCGAGGGTGTTGAGTCGCACCGCGTGGACGAGAATCGAGAGCCCAGCCATGGCGAAGTTGAGCCCGTGGCCAATAAGGAGAACAAGGATCATGCCGATAGCGGTAACCGGTTTTAGCCAGACCATATCGGTGCAGTTAAAGATCGAAAGCGCCATGTCGTTGAAGTTCTCGGCGACCTTGACTGAGGCAAGCCCAACGGCGAAAAGGCGGACATACGAGATCACGTCGCCAAGCGCGCTCATGATGTTAAGAGGCAACATGCCGAGTTCGACGCCGCGAGTCTTCAGCTCGTCGCCCTTCAGCGTAAAGCCGAAGACGAGAACGAGTGAGACGCCGAACATCCAGAACGCCCATGTCGGAATGCCGGAGAATATTCCGACGATGGAGTTCGTGACGAGATACATAAAGAGGACGACTCCGGCCCAGCCGAACTGCGCGAGGCAACGGCGGTCGTTTATAATCGTGATTCCGGTCCAGATTCGCGCAATCATCAGGTGGGAGACGCCGATCGTAAAGCAGAGAAGCATCATGTTCTTGTAGCTTGGATCTGCGAGCCACTTCACCGTCGGCCAGTCGGCGCACCACGGAATCCCCGCGCCGAACCAGGTGTTCGAGAGAAGCCCCCAGAGAACCGTCGCAGAAGAGAACACGGTCAGGAGCGTAAGCCAGCTCTTTGCGACAAGCGTACGCTGATTGCGCGTCTTGAACCACCCGAAGATCGTGAGCGCGAGAATCAAGGCGCCATAGCCGCCGTCGCCGACGAGCATCGCAAAGAAAATCGTGAAATAGCAGAAGAACGGAACCGACACGTCAGACTCCGTGTAGGCAGGCGCAATGCCAAGCCCCGAGAAGAGAGCCGTCACCGGACGGAAGAGCTTTGGCGGCTCGATTAGCGTTGGAGGAATCTCGCCGTCAGCGGGCTCGCGCAGAAGCGCTCCCCAGCCATTCTCTCGGACAGCGGACAAAAACGCGTCGCTGCGCGTGACGGGAATCCAGCCAGAGACGAACGCCAACTCGCCCTGCTCGCCGACGAGTTCCTTCGCAGACTCGAACGCTATCTTGTCGGCAAGAGCAGGATACTTCTTCAAGATGGCCTTCTCGTCGCTGCCAGCGAGCTTCGCAACATCAATGGTGATACGATTCTCGATGCGGTCAAGCTTCTCGCGCATCTTCGAAAGGCGCATAGGCGGCAACTTCTCCGGAAGCGGCACTACGTCACGCAGGCCTTCAACATCCTTCAGCAACTGCTCTGCAAGCTCTGGATCGAAATCGCCATAGGGCTCATATGTGCGAATCGTCCGCTCGAGCTCGTCCTTGGCGCCCTTCAACGTCTCGCGATCGGCGTCGATGGCGAGGATTTCCGCCACTGAACGCTCGTGGATGTTTACGTCCTTCTCCTTGCCGCGCGACTTGAGGATGAGACGAACCGCCTTCTCGGCGTCTGCCGCAGCGCCCTTGGCCGCCGCCACGGTAGCGCCCTGCGCGGAGGAAAGATCGAGATGAACCGCGCCGAGGTCGCGAAGCTGCGTCAGCGTCTTCTCCTTCTCGGAAGCGAGGCACACGAGATCGAGATGGAGCATCTTCACTATCATGCCGCCACCTCGCTTTCGGGAGCGCGCGACTTCGCGATCTTTCCGCGCGTGACGGCGGCTGTCTGCTCGTCGCCAAGCGCGATCTTGATGACGCGAATCGCCTCCTTGCACTGGGGAATCTTCACCTTCTCGAAAAGGTTTACACGCTGCGACGTCTGGCGAAGCTCCTCCATGACGAGCCGCCTCTGCTCCTCGTATACCTGGCGTTCGCACTGGAGTGAGAGTATCTGAGTAGTGACTTCGACCGCATCGTCCACCCACGCAGGAGTCGCCCAGGCGTCGATTTCGCGTACATCGGTGTCCACCGAGCTGAACGTTGGAATCTCGACGCCCGCGATATTTGCCTTACCGGTATTGATCTTCTTTACCTTGACGAGCCCTTCAAGCGACGACTCGTCCGTAGCAAAGAGGCCGACCCACTTGTTCAAGCCATCGCGGACGGCACGTTCCCTGGCGCTCACGGACTCGGCCTTCGCAACTATTCCGGCAATCTCGCTTTGCAGCTGTTGCTTCTTGAGCTGAAGCATCGGCAAAAAGCGCTGGAAGCGCTTGAGCGCGTCCGTCTGCGCCTTGAGTTCCGTTTTTGTTAGCTTGACCTTGGCCATTGGCGATATTATACCAAAAATAACGGCGGCAAATCGTCTTTCAGAAGAACAAATCGCGCTCGCCGCGACAGGTGGCCTCGTACTGCTTGATGACCGATGGATAGAATTTCGGAACCCATTCCCTTATTTCGGCAAGTTCCTTCTCGATGAGCTCGTCGCCGATCCTGCGAGTCTCGTCGGAAGCGAAGTCATCGAGCCATTCGCGGAAGGTGAGGACGGCGTTGATCTTGCAGAACTTTCCCTCGCGCCCGGTCTTGAGCGCGTCCATTATGCAACCTCCCGTCCTTCCGCAGCGGTAGCCCGCCGTGCAAAAAGACGTTATCGTACCGCGCGAGGCGAGGTAGCGAACCATCTCGTCGATGGAGCGGTTGTCGCCCAGCATGAACTGCTGACGGTCCTTCTCCTGATGCGCTTCGTCCGCGAAGTCGCTGTAGCCCTTGATCGCGATGTTCGAAGAGCAGTCGAGCTGGGTCATGCCGCAGCCGAGAATGCGGTTGCGGCTCTCGGGGCTTTCGCGCGCGGTGATGATGATGCCGGTATACGGGACGGAGAGACGCGCGATCACGACTATCTTCGCGAACGTGTCGTCGTCGATAAGCCACGGGCTCTCCTCGGGGACTTTCGTGCCGCTCGCCGGTTCAAGCCGCGGGAACGAGAGCGTGTGCGGCCCGATGTTGAACCAGCGTTCGAGATCGCGTGCGTGCATGACCGTCGCGAGAAGCTCGAAGCGCCAGTCGCAGAGTCCGTACAGAACGCCGAGCCCCACGTCGTCCACACCCGCCTCCATGCAGCGGTGGAAGCATGTCGTGCGCCAGTCGTAGTTGCCCTTCACGCTCCACGCGGGATGCATCGACTCGTAGAGCTTGCGGTTGTATGTCTCCTGGAACACCTGGAAAGTGCCGATGCCGACAGACTTCAGCACCTTGAGGTCCTCGACCGGAAGCGGCGCGGCGTTGACGTTGACGCGGCGGATCCCCACCGGCGCGCCCGTCTTCGGCGCCTTGACCTGGCGGTTGTAGCAAGTCTCGATTGTCTCGGCGATGTATTCCGTCGAAGTCGTCGGATGCTCGCCGTAGACCGCGATGAGGCGCTTGTGGCCGATACGTCCGGCGAGGACGTCGATCTCCTCTTTAAGCTCGTCCATCGTGAGGACGCGGCGCTTCTGCTGGTCGTTCCCCTCGCGGAAGCCGCAGTAGCGGCAGCCGTTCACGCAGAGATTCGACATGTAGAGCGGCGCGAACACGACGATGCGGTTGTCATAGACTTTCTTCTTTATGCGGCCCGCCGCCGCGCACATCTCCTCGAAAAGCGCAGGATCGGACGAGGCCGACATGAGGGCGGCCGTCTCCTCGGGGAGCAGTGTCTCGCACGTCGACTCGCTCTTCGCGATTATTTCCCTGACGCGCGCCGGATCTACCGGTTTTTCAGCGACATCGGTTATGCAGCGGTTTATCTCCGCCTCGTCGATGAAATGCCGTCCGCCGGGGAGATACTTGTCGATCTCTTCCTGCACGATGAAGTTACGCGTATAGTCCGCCGCGTCCTTGAACTTCCTTATCTTTGAAACGTCCGCCATTTTCTGAAACTTACCTCCAACGCCCTGTTCGTAGCGTTGAAAAAGTATTATATCATATTTCGACGGTGTCGGTTCTGCCTTCATCCGCCGCCAAGCCACCAGGCGAAGTCCTCATCTTAATATATTTTTGGTATAATATTGCCAATGAAGAAAATAGCTGTTTTAATGGGCGGGACTTCGAGTGAGCGAGAGGTTTCGCTGCAGAGCGGACGGAACGTCGCAGAAGCGCTCGCGAGCCTCGGGAAATACGAAGTCGTTCCCGTCGTTCTCGATACCGACAACCTCGATGCAATGCCAAAAGACGTTGACGCCGCCTATATCGCCTTGCACGGCGGCTGGGGCGAAAACGGCGGTGTGCAACTCGCTCTCGACAAGATCGGCGTTCCCTACACCGGCCCCGGCGCCGCGGCTTCGCAGATTGCGATGGACAAGGTCAAGACCAAGATGGTCCTCGAGATGAATGGCGTCCCGACCGCTGCTTGGGGTCTTGCCAATCCCGACACGGAAAAATCCCCTCTTCCCCTTCCAGTAGTCGTGAAGCCGCCGTGCGACGGCTCTTCCGTAGGCATCTCCAAAGTCTCAAAGGAAGAGGAATGGAAAAGCGCACTCGACGACGCGTTCAAGGCGCAGGGCGGCGCAGGCGTTGTCATGGTCGAGGAGTTCATTCCCGGGCGCGAATTCACCGTCGGCGTAATTGACGGCGAGCCCCTTCCCGTCCTCGAGATCGTCGCGCCAAACGGCTGGTACGGCTACCATGAGAAATACGATTCGAACGAAACTCGCTATCCCTTCCTCGAAGACGGCGAGCTCGCGCAGAAAATGCAGAAGATCGCCGTGGACGCCTACAAGGCCGTCGGCTGCCGCGGAGTTACGCGCGTCGACTTCCGCGTGTCTCCGCTCGGGCGCTGCTATGTGCTTGAACTAAACACCTCTCCCGGCTTCACCTCCCATTCGCTCGTCCCGAAGGCGGGAATGAAGACTGGCCTCACCTTCGCCGGCGTCTGCGACCGCATACTCGCAAGCGCAAAACACGACTGACATAAATGAAAGAGAACAAGATAACCGACTCGAACAAGGCGCGTCGCGTGCTTATGCTCCTCGGCACAGCCGTATGCATCGCCGCAATCGCAGGACTCGCCGTCGCCTACGGCAAGCTTCGCGACATCTGGCTCGAGCAGTGCGTCATAACCGACGTTGCCTCGCAGGTCTCGATCTCCGACGGGAAAATGGTCCGCGCCGACGTGATTGCGTACGAGTTCGGCCTCAAGAACGGCGCAAACCTCGCGCTCATCGACTTTGCGGAAAAGCGCAGGGAGACGATGAAGAAGATCCCGAACATACGCGACATCTCGATAGCGAGGCATCTTCCGGACAAGGTCTCAATAACGGTCGAGGAACGCGTCCCCGCGGTGCGCCTCGGCATCATAGGGCAAAAGACCGATAGCGGACGCGTGGCGGACACCGAGGGCGTCGTGTTCATCTCGTCGAGCGGAACGCTGATGCTTCCATTGATTCGCGAGGCCGCAGCTCCCGGGACGAAGAAAGGCCAGCGCCTTTCGGGGCGCGCGCTTGCAGCGCTCCGTCTTCTCGAGACATGCCGCGACAAGTTCCGCGAGCTTGCCGCGATAGAGGCCGACATATCCAAGCCGGACTACATAACGATCGTGCTCGGGAACGACTACAGCACGGCAAAGGTGGCGTGGGACGGAATGGACGACCCGTCGGATGCGACGCAGGGCAAGCTCGAAAGGCAGCTCAACGAGCTCACGAAGTCCTACTGCTCGCGCGTCGACAACGGCGTGCGCGTCTGGGACGCCACGCAGCCAGGGAAAGTCTACGCCAACACGCTGAAAGGATCGCTATGAGCAACTTCTACGCAGCGCTTGAGGTCGGCACGACGCGCACCGTCCTCGCCATAGGCGAGAACGAGGCGGGCGGGCGGCTCAAGATGACATGCCATGCCGAGATACCGTCTACAGGCGTGCGCAAAAGCCAGATACTCGACATCAACCAGGCGACGAGCTCCATCAAGAGCGTCCTGAGCGCCATCGAGAAAAAACAGCTTGAAGCCGGGAGCAAGATAACCCTCGGCAACGCCTATCTCGTCGTCTCCGGCCAGCACATAAAGGCCGGTCCCTTCCAGGGAATGGTGCCGATCGAGGGCGCCAAGGTCGGCACGGAAGAGCTCGACGCCGTATTGAAGAGCTCGCGGGCGATGCAGATCCCGAAGGACCGCGAGTTCCTCGACATCGTCGACCAGGACTACGAGGTAGACTCCCTCCGCGGCATAACGGCGCCGCGCGGCATGTCGGGACGCATACTCAAGCTGAACACGCTCCAGATCCACGCCGACAGGAACAGGATCGACGACGCGCGCACGGCCGCAGAAGCGGCGAAGCTCGAGATCCGGGAACCGCTCTTCGCGGCCACATGCGCGGCCGAGGCCGTGCTCGAGGAGCACGAGAAGCGCAACGGCGCGATCGTCCTCGACATAGGCGGCGGCTCGACTGGCTATGCGGTCTACTCCGACGGCCACCTCGCGACGACAGGGGTCATCGGCGTAGGAGGCGACCATGTTACCAACGACATCGCCCATGCGTTCCAGACGACGAACGCGCAGGCGGAACAGCTGAAGACGGAATACGCCTCGGCCATCATCGGAACCCCCGGGGAAACGCGCGTCAAGGTGCCCGGCTCTTCGCCGCTCATGGAGTCGCGCACGATCTCGCGCCGTGCGCTCGACACCGTGGTGAACGCACGGCTGAGGGAGCTTTTCACGGTCATACGGGAGACGCTCGAAGACCAAGACCTGCTGAACCGCCTGCATGCGGGGGCCGTTCTCACCGGCGGAGGCGCCGCCATGCGCGACATCGACGCCCTCGTCCAGCGAGAGCTCGGCATGCCGACGAGAACGGGAAAGCCGATCCACGTCGACGGTCTCGACGGCGAGAAGAACCCGGCGGCTTTCGCGGCCATGGCCGGCGCGATAATGTACGCAAGCCGCACCGACGACGACAAGTCGTCAATCCTCAGCGGACTCATAGGGAGGTTTTTCACATGAGCGATTCCTCGTCCATGATGCTCATCGGCGTCGGCGGCGGCGGCTCGGCCATCGCGCGCGGCGTGCGCCGCGCCTTCGGCGAAGGGCTAAGGTTCCTCACGATCGACACCGATGCCGCAACGGCGTCTGACGGAGATGAGTTTCTCCTCATCGGAGGCGACCGGCTTTCGGGGCGCGGCTCAGGCGGCGACGTCGTGGCGGCGCGTCTTGCTGCCGAGGATTCCATCGACTCGCTCGATCCAGAAATGGAGGGCGTACGCCTCGCAGTCATCGTCACGTCGCTCGGCGGCGGCACCGGTGGCGGCGCGACGCTTGAGACCGTCAAGCGGCTCGACTCGCTCGGAATACCGTCAATCGTCTTCGCCACGACGCCCTTTACGTTTGAGGGCGAAGACCGCCAGCGCGCGGCACGCGGCGTCATGGCGATGATAGAGGAAGCCGCAGGAGCGACTTTCTTCGTGCCTCTGGACAAGCTTGTCGGAAACGCGGAACGCTTTGACGACGCAATGCGACGCGCCGTCGACACGATGGCCTCCGCCGTGACCCTCTTCTGGCGCCTCGTCGAAAAGCCCGGCTACATAAAGCTCGACGCGGAGCGCATTCGCCACCTCGTCGCAAAGGCGGGACGCGGCAGATTCGCCGCAGTCTCGTCGCAAGGACCAGAACGCGCCCGCGACATAGGCGACATGCTCATGCGCGCACCGCTCCTTACGACAGGATCTGGTCCCGTCAAGGCCATACTTTGCGGGGTGCTCGCTGGCGACGACCTACGGCTCAGCGAAATCGGCACGATATCCGACAGCGTCCGCTCGGCGTTCGGCAACCAGGCGACTTCCTTTGAGCTCGCCACCGTAAACGACGAAGACACGTTCTCCGGACGCATTTCCACCGTCCTCCTGCTCTTCGAGGCGAATGCAAAGGACGATTCCGGCGAAAGCGTCGGCGGCGTCATAGCAAGCAAGCGCAAAAAGCGCGTTTCGAAGCCGCTCGGCGTAGGCCCACAGGGACGCGGGCGCTTCAACAACGCAGAGCCAACCATCTGGAACAACGAGGACCTCGACATCCCGACGTTCCTGCGGCGCGGCATAAACCTGGACATCTGAGATGGCAGCCCGAGACGGACACGTCCACGTTCTCCCGTTGCATGTCGCGAACAAGATCGCGGCTGGAGAAGTCGTGGAACGTCCTGCGTCCGTCGTGAAGGAGCTCGTCGAGAACTCGGTGGACGCAGGCGCCGCCAATATAAAGGTCTCCATCGCGCAAGGCGGGCGCAAGCTCGTCTCTGTGCGCGACGATGGCTGCGGAATGACGAAGGAAGACGCCCTTCTCTCGCTTGAGAGGCAGGCGACGTCAAAAATACTCGACGTCGACGACATAGAGAACATCGACACTCTCGGCTTCAGGGGAGAGGCGATTCCGTCAATCGCGTCGGTATCGCGCTTTTCCATCGTGACCCGCCGCCACGACGCAGACGAAGGAACGCAAATCGTCGTGAACGCAGGCGAACTTGTAGAGACAAGCACTGCGGGATGCCCGCCGGGAACGCTCGTTGAGGTGCGAGATCTCTTTTGCAATGTTCCAGCACGACGCAAGTTCCTCAGGTCTTTCGCTACGGAGGAAGGTCGCGTAAAGGGGATATTCACAGTTCATGCGCTCGCACACCCCGGCATCGGCTTTTCGCTCGTCGTGGACGGACGAGAGCTCTACCGCCTCGCGCCCGCGACTTCGCTTGCGGACCGTTTGCTCGACATCTACGGCGCGGACTTTGTCGAAAGCCTGATTCCACTTCCACCGCCGTCCGACTCGCAAAGAAACGCCGTCCGCGTCTCTGGCTACATAGAAAAGCCAAACCTCTCCATGCCGACGCGACGCGACCAATATGTGTTCGTGAACGGACGCCCTGCAACTGCACCTTCTATCGCCTACGCCGTACGCGAGGCGTATCCTCATAGACAGGGCGACATAAAGCCAGCCCTTTTCCTTTTCATCGAGTTGCCGCCGAACCAAGTCGACGTCAACGTCCATCCGACGAAGAGAGAGGTTCGTTTCCGCGACAACATCGCAGTTAAGCGTGCGATCACAGAGGCGATTGAAGGAGCGCTCGGGCTTAGGACGACGGCGAGCAATGTGGCGGCGAGCGAAGTGACGACAAGCGAGACGACCGGGACGAACAGGACGAACAGGACAGACGAGACTGACGAGACAAAAATTCCACTTCCCCCAACTCACACAACTCCTCAACTCCCCCACTCCCCCACTCCAACTCCAACGCCATACCATAAGTCGCCCCTAATCGACCCTAGGCCGACCCTAATCGACCCTAAGCCGCAACCTGTGGCGGTCGAGCTTCCCCTCGCCGCCGACGACACCGGCGCAAGGCCGTGGAAATGGTTCAAGTTCCTTGCATCGACGGCAAGCGGCTACCTTCTCGTCGAAACCGACGCTGGACTCGTCACGGTAAACCCACACGCCGCCCGCGAACGCATCGCGTTCGAGCAGCTTTTCTCGCGATCAAAGCAAGGCGACGCCCTTTCGCAGCAGCTCCTCATCCCCGATACAATCCACCTCTCGCCTGTCGACGCAGCGCGAATAACGGCCGCGCTCGGCGACATCGAGCCGATGGGCTTCAAAATCGAGCCGTTCGGCCGCGACACCTTCAAGATCGACGCCGTGCCACAGCTTATCGGCTCACTCTCGCCCGCAGACGTCATATCGACGATCGCGCGCGACCTTTCCGAAGGCGGCGCGAGGCGCGGGGAACGCTGGCGCGAAGAGCTTGTCGCGAAGTCGGTAGCGCGTTCATTCGCGGGGATGTCGCTTTCGCTCGACGAAGCCGGCGCGACGCGGCTCGTAGAGGAGCTCGCTGCATGCCGTATGCCCTACGTGAGCCCAGGGGGAAAGCCGACGATGATCTTCACGTCGACGCGCGAACTCGACAGGAAGTTCGCGAAGAGCTAATGTCTCGTCAGCGCTGTCCGCGCTTCATGGCGCGAACCGCAGAATGCGGAAAGAGCAAACAACGTGGAGATCGATGTCGCACAGAATGAGGATAATGTCTTCATAATTAGACTATACCTATTTCGCCCAGCTTAGGATGTTCGCGAATATCTTCTTAGGCGTGACAGCCGACTTGTCGTCGGACGCGAGGTTCGGCGCGAGGTCGAGGCTGGAGAACATGATGCTGCCCTTCCCGCACGGAACGACGCCGATGGATGTCGCGATGCCGCGCAGCGGAACGCCCACGACGCCCGCAAGCGCTTCCTCGCCTTCCATGACGAGACCGAAGTGCTTCGGACCGTCGTAGACCGCGAGCTTCTGGTACTCCCAGTTCATCGCGCAGTTCTTCGGAAGTCCGTCGAAGATCGGATGGTCCGCGACGAAGAGGTTGTGTCCGACCCAAGTCTTGTGCGGATGAAACACCTTGTACTCCGGGAACGCCTTCGCGTCGCGGAGCTTCTTGAGCCACACTTCCGCGTCCTCGACAAGGACGAGCTTCGTGCCGTCCTCGCGAACGCGGCGGAGGATGTCGTTCATGTCGAACTTCACGTCGGGGAGAGGAAGCTTCCACTTGAAGCTCGCGATCCAGTCTCCGCCGTCCTGGTAGGCCTCGATCTTGAGGGTGTACTTCCCGCCCTTGACGAGACTCTTTTTGAACGTGCGCACCTGCTTCGGTCCGTTCGTCCACTTGTCGACCACGAGCTCGCCGTCGAACCACACGCGCGCTCCATCGTCGCAGGTGTACTCGAACTCGATCTCGCCGGTGTGGTCGCTTACGACAAAGCCCTCCCAGCGGACGGAGTAGTTGCCGAGTCCGACGATGTCGTAGCCAGGCATCAGCTTCGACTTGAGGTCGAAGTCGATTGCCGCGGTCGAGATGCGCTCGCCTACCGGAGTCTCGAACTTCTTGCCGAGGAAGTGGTCGAGGTTGAGACCGGGCGTAACGCCGTCCTTCGCACGGAAGTTGAACGAGGGAACCGGCCTGAACTGCTGTCCGAGATCCGTCGGCGCAAGAAGGATGCCGTCGAGTCGTCCCATCGAGGGGTCGTAGCGCTTAAGGTCCGCGCCGATCGTCTCGGCGTACTTGACATACTCCTCGCCTCCGCCGACAATGGCGCACTTCGACACGATCTTCGAGCCCTTCACGTCGACGGCGAACATCTCGTCGTGTCCGCGCGCGAGAACCTGACCCTTGGCGTCGAGAAGCTCTGCCGCGATCTTGTAGTAGCCCGGACCGTCGTCGAGAGCTACTTTGACCTTCTCCGCCGCGAGGTCGCTGAACTTCGCGCCGCCGGAAACCTTGGCGGATCCCTTGTACAGCTCGCGTACCTTGCCGGTCGGCGTTTTGACGCGCGCCTTCACGCCGTACGATCCGGCCTTCAGCACGTACTCGTTGACGACCCAGAGGTCGAGCGTGTTGACGTCGCCTACGGCACCGAGCTTGTCGCATGCCTTCACCGACATCATGAGCGGCTTCATGTACTGGTTGACGAGCTTCGGATCGCCCTTGAGGTTGCGGTAGCAGTCCACGCATCCGGAGATGTTGTCGTCCTTCATCGACTCGTAGCCGTTGAAGATGTACGCCTCGCATCCGTCAGCGATGCGCGCGTTCTCGAGGAGGCGTCCGTGCTCGTAGTACTGGATGTCGCCCATGGACGTCACGAGATCGGTGACGCTGCGGAAATTATCCATGAGCCCCTTCTTCTCAAGATAGGACCTGTAGCCCTCGTACCAGAGGTCGTACTGCTGTCCGTCCCATCCGTTCGGCTTGCCCTTCTTCGCGGCCTGGATGAGCTCGACCTGTGGCGGCGCGGCGAGAGCGCCTTCCTCGCCCCAGATGAAGAGCTCGGTCTCGGCGCGCTGGCTGCGCGCGAAGCCGGTAGACGACGAGTAGTTGGAGTCGACGTAGACGCCCGGCGACGCGCTCGCGTTGTGGACGTCGGTGAAGCCAGTGATGTTCTGCTCCTGCGAATACGGAAGCATGTTGAGCTTGCGCGGCTCGGGCTTGCCGATCCCCATGAAGCCCGATCCGTAGACGATGAGGCGCGTCGGGTCGATGAGGTGCGCGAGCGCCATGTCCTCCTTGCTGAGATCGTCAGGCTCCCAGCCCGGCTCGTTTACCATGTTGTAGATCATGAGCGAGGCGTGGTTGCGGTGGTTCTTGACCATGCGGAGGAGCTTCTGGCGGCATATCTCGTGCGCAATCGACTTGTCGACGCCGTCAAGCTTGTCGTTGGGCTTCGTGCGGTAGGAGCTGTGCCCGCCCGGCTCCTCGTAGTACATGACGCCAAGCTCGTCGGCCGCGTTGAGAATCGACTCGTTGCCGCGGCAACGGTGGCAGTTGAGCATGTTCATGCCGAGCTTCACGGCGGACTCGACGTGCTTGCGCGCAAGCTCGGGAGTCGGGAACATGCCGTTCGACGGCCAGTAGCCCCAGCTGATCGCGGAGAGGATGAACACGCGGCGTCCGTTGAGCCACAGCTGCGCGTCCGTGCCGACGCCCTTCGCCTCCATGAAGCGGAATCCGAAGCGGGCGGCGTATCGGTCTATAAGCGCGCCCTTCGCGTCCTTCAGCGTAACGACCATGTCGTAGAGATGGGAATCGTGTATCTCCCAGAGCTTCGCGTCCTTGACGACGGCGTTGAAGTCGACGACCTTCGTCGCGCCGGCGGGAACGGACACCTTGCCGACGGTCTTCGCGAAGACGGTCTTCGGATTCTTCACCGGCTTGTTCGCCGCCCAGTTCTCCACGATCGCGGCCTCGACGGAGACAGTCGCGGGAGATGCGGACGAGTTGACGATCTCGACGGACGTGTCGATGTCGCGCAGCTTCGCCTTGTTGCGCACGAACACGTCCGCGATGCGGACGGGCTCCGTCACAACAAGGTCGATCCCGCCGGGGATGCCGCCGAAGCCGTGCGAGAGCGGGAACATGTAGTTGCCCCACTTCGTCCAGGAATAGTCGCCCCAGCCGAAGTTTCCGTTCGCGTCCGTGATCCGGACGGCAAGCTCGTTCTCCCCGCCGAACTTTACGGCGTCCGTAATGTCGACTTCGAACGGCGACTGCAGGACTAGTTCATATCCGACGAGCTTCCTGTTCACGAAAACCTCCGCGCGCTGGCGTATGCCCTCCTTGAAAAAGAGCGCGACGCGGCGTCCCTTGGCCGAGGCTGGCACGGTGAACTTGCGGCCCCACCAGCTGACGCCCTTGTAGTCGCCCGTCTCGCGCTCGCCCTTGCGGTCGCCCGAGATCGCGTCGAAGAAGTACTCCTCTACCGTGCCCGGCACGGAGACGTCTATGCTCAGCGAACCGTCCTTCCACGCATCCGCGGCCTTCGCCCATGAGACGCGCTTCGCGAAGAGCGCGTCCCATCCGCACGTCGGCCCGGCGACCGTCAGCGACTTCGCGTCGACCGGCGCGAGCCAGTCCGCGCGCCCGTCGCGTATCTTCGCCGCGTCGACGGGGTTGATGTGGAGCTTGTCGGACTTGTACTCGGCCTTACGGTCGAGCCAAAGGCTCCATCCGTCGCCGCCAAGGCCGTTGAATATGCGCTCTCCGCCGAACGCCCCGAACGCCGCAACAGCGGCAAAAGTGAACATCAGGTTTTTCATGGTGATTACATTATGCCAAAAATCATGTCATCGACACGGGAATTCCACGCAAAAATTTCCGTGAAAATTGCGCGGCTGTTATTTGCCCTTCCAGAACGGCTGGCGCGCGCGACGGGTCTGCTTTACGGGCTGAATCGTTCCGTCGTCGTTGAAGTAGAGCTTGTCGTAGCAGAGCGTCCTGAGGTTGCCGCGGCCGGAAAGCACGCGGTTGTGGTAGAAGATGTACCACTGCCCCTTGTACTCGACGATCGAACCGTGGCTGGTGTCGCATCCCGTCGACTCGAGGATTATCCCCTTGTGCTCCCACGGCCCGAGCGGATTCCTCGACATGCAGTAGTGCTGGCGGTTCTGTCCGCCGACGCCCGGCTCCTCGTGGTTGTCGGGGTACATGAGGTAGTACCAGTCGCCGCGGCGGAACACCCACGGGCCTTCATGGAAGTCCTCCATCCCCTCCATCGGCTTCACGTCGCCGTCGAGCTCGACCATGTTGTCCTTGAGCTTCGCGCCGACCATCTTCGCGCCGCCGCCGGCGTAGATGTAGCTCTTGCCGTCATTGTCCGTGAACACGCAGGGGTCGATCATCGCGAAGCCGCCGAGCCCGGGGACCGTCCCCACGTTCTTGAACCCTCCGTCCGGACGGTCGCTCACCGCTACGCCGATGAGCCAGCTGTCGTTCCAGCGCGATAGCGACGGATGCGGGAAGTAGAAGTAGTACTTGCCGTCCCTGTACGCGCAGTCGGGGGCCCACATGAAGCCGCCCTCGGGACGCCCCCACTCGACGTCGCTCGCGCGCATGAACTCGCCGTGGTCGATCCAGTTCACCATGTCGTCGGTCGAGAGGACGTGGTAGCGGTCCATCAGGTCGCATCCGCGCGGCGGATCTATGTCGTGCGACGGATAGACGTATAGCCTGCCGTTCCACACATGCGCCGATGGGTCGGCGAAGTAGTGGTGCGTGGCGAACGGATTGCCATCGTAGCGGAAGGTCCTGACCGGAAGCTCGTCGATCGGCGTCGGCTTGCGCTCGCCGCGCAGCAGCTTCGCCGCCTCGCCAGTGAGGAAGAGGTAGTGGTCCGTGGGCTGTCCGTCCATGTCGGCGAACTTGACCGTTTCGCCCACCGGCGGCGCATCCGACACCTTGAAGACCGCGGTCCCCTCGTTCACCTCGTCGAACATCGCGACGTACAGCGACTTTGCGCCCGCCGCCACGGCCGTCTCGACTAGGTTCCAGTAGAATCGGCCGCCCTGGCGCGGAATGCTCGCCACCGGCGCGGGCGCGAGCCCCTTCTCCTTGTGGCTCAGGTTGTACCAGCTGAAGCCCGGGTAGACGAGCGGAACGTAGTCCACGCCCGCCTCATTGCACCAGGCGATGTCCTTCGACACCATGTCGCGGTAGCGGTTCAGGTCGTTGTAGAGAAGCGGCGTGAAGCGTCCGACCATCCACGGCATGACGATGTCGGCCATCTTGACAAGCTCATGGAGATACGCGTCCTTCACGCAGTCGTGCTCGAGCGCGCGCCAGTTCGTCGGGACGCCGAGCATCACGCTGCATCCGCCGTACTCCGGGTCGTTCCTGAGGAAGTCGATGAACTCGGCGAGCTTTATGTCGCGGATTGAATACGGACGGTCCGGGAAGCCGACGCCCCAGATGACGACAAGCGGCCTTCCACGGTGGTGGAGATACATGTTGCGCTCGCCGTAGCTCGTCGCCTTCACCTCGTCGACAAGGTGTTTCCAGTCGTCGACGAGCTTCATGCAGTCGTCCTTCCCGGGCCTGAGCCCCGAGAGGTCGTACATGATCGAAACCGCGCGGGAATGGCGCTGGGCGGAGGCGAGCGCGTGGCGGATCACCGTCGTCGACTGCTCCTTCGGTTCGCGCGTCGCCGCATGGAAGAAGCGCTGCAGGAACACGCCGTCCAGTCCGTACTCCTCCATCCAGCGGAAATGCGTCTCGACCGTCGACGCGTCGTCCGAGCAGAAGAAGCGCGCGCCCTCCCCGTTCGAGAGCTTGAGGCCCGTCGGGTACGTCTTCTCGTACTCCGAGACGTCCGGCCACATGTCGATGCGCACCGACTCCTCGTTGGGATACATCACGCCGCCCGAGCGGTTGTGGAACCATCCCTGGTATCCCGCCATGACCCGTCCGTCGTACGTCGGGTACACCGGGCTCCCCGCATGGCGAGTGCCGCAGAACGCAGATGAGGCGAACAACGCGACAAAGGAAGCCGCGAAGAGAAAGTACGATGTTTTCATGCTTGGATTATATCAAATCCCGAAATCTCGTTGAGGGAAATCAACGCAAAATAAATCGTGAAAACCGCGCAGTCACTTGAGAAGTCCGATCCAGTCAAGATGGAACCTCTCGCCCATCCCTTCTATTCTCACCGTGTTCTTCGCGGCAAGACCCTTCACCGGAACGTCGACCGTCGAAAACGTCGGCCAGCCTGTCGTCTTGGGCAGCGAGACCGTCGTCGCAGCGCCGTTGACCTTGACCGACACCTTCGCGCCGGTCTGCGTCGAATAGGAGATGCGAAGCGTTCCCTCTCGCGCGCCAGCGCCCTTCACGTCAGCGAACGCGGCGAATGTGCCGCGCGTGCCAAGCCCTGCAACGGCCTTTGCGCCTGATGCGCGCACTTCGTATGCGGTCCGCACGCCCGCTCCGCCGAATTTCGCGCATTCCGCCTCGGCCACCGAAGCGCAGTCCGCCCTTCCGGCAATCGCCGGATTGTTCCCGTCGACGTCGTAACCACCGCGCATCGGCTCTGTCGCCTTGAGCGACACGACTTTCGTTCCGCGCGTGACGCCGCTTTCGTTGAAGGCGTCGACCGTGAAGAAGTAGTCGAGTCCACGCGTGAGGCTGCGGACGACGTAGCTGCGCCTGCCGTAGACGATGTAGTGGTGGAAGAGTCTGTCGGGCGAGAGCCCCAAACGGATGACATACCCCTGCGCCCCGCGTGCCGCGGGCCATTCGAGTCCGGCGGCTCGGTTGTCATCCGCGCGGCGGTCCGCATAGACGCCGTCCATGTCCACTGCCTGCGGAGCCGAACCGCCGCCCTCGCCGAAGACGCGCAGCGCGCAGATGGCGAACCTTCCGCCGCCAGGCACCGCGCCCTTGTTCGTAAGGCGCACGTAGCGCGCACCGACCTTCTCGGCGAACTCGACGTACTCGTGCTGGCGGTTCGCCTTCGCGCCGCGGCGGTCGAGCATCATGTGCCAGTGTTCTCCGTCCTGCGAGAACTCTAGGATGTAGCGGTACGCCTCGTCCGCGGCGCGTCCGCCGCGGCGGCACTTGACGTCGTCGAAGTTCACCTGCACCGACCGCACGGCGTACACCTTGCCGAGGTCGACCTGGAGCCATTCGCCGGGATCGTCGGTGGCGGGTATCCACGAATCCTGGATGCGCTCGTTGAACGCGAGCGCAGCCCCGCCGGGGTTGGACGACGCAGTGGCGCGCTTTTCGTACGAGAGGAGCATCCAGCCCGGGCCGGGGCTTCCGAACGGATCCTTCGAGCGCGAAGGGACGTAGAACGGATGGTCGCTCAGCACCGTGTTCGTGTAAAGGTCGCCCTTCTCGTCGAACATCGCCGGGACAAGCACAAGCCGCCTGTTGAAGCCGCGCACACGGCAGGTGTCGATCTTCCACCAGCGCCCGCCCATGTCCTGGAAGAGCGCACCGTGTCCGGCGCCCTGCGTGAAGCCGGTGGACTTCCAGATGACCGGACTGTTGAACGCATACGTGAACGGACCCATCGGAGAGTCGGAGACGTAGCAGTTGTCGCAGTAGGAGGCGTCGGCCGTTCCCGGGACGGCGCACATCACGTAGTAGCGTCCGTTCGCCTTCACAGGCCACGGCCCCTCCTGCGTGTCGTTTCCCTCAAAGTTTGTGTTGAAGTCGCCGGGAACCTCAAAACCGCGGTTGAGCTTGTCGGGCCAGCCCACATCGCAGGGTCCGTCCACCTTGCGCATGGCGTCCTTCGGGTCGAGCTTTATCACCTGGACCGGATTGCGGTGCGAAAGCCCGCGGTAGAGGTAGACGTATCCGTCGCCGCCTGTCGCGGGGTCGTCGTAGAACATGCCGGGGTCCATCCATCCGTCCGGCTTTCCGACATCCTCCCAAAGGTCCGGATCGTGCGGGTCTTTCGTCTTGAGCATGCGTCCGCCCTCGGAATGGCAGAGGTAGAGCGTATCGCCGACAACGCATGTAGCAGGCGCGTATCTGAGGAACTCCTTCAGAATGCCCTTCGTTACGTCGACCTGCACAAACGTCCACTTCGCGAGGTCGGACGAGAACCAGTATCCGTCGCCATGCGAGGCAAAGAGCCAGTACTCGCCCTTGAAAATGACGATTGCCGGATCGGCGGACTGCACGTAAACGCCCTGCGGCAGGCCATCTGAGCCGACTTTCCCGTTGCCGTGGTCGATCATGTACTCGATGTCGACCGGGTTGCACGTTGTCAGCGGCTTCGTGCTCTCGACTGCCTTGATGCACCGAGACAGATCGTCCGCAGGACTGGGCTTCAGCTCGATGCGCGCATTTCGGACCTCGTAGTCGATGCCCGTCTGCTCCGCCTTGTGCGGTATGTCGTTGTAGTCGAAAATCTCGACGCATTCGAGTCTGCCACTGCCCTCGGCAAGGCCGTCGAGCGGACATCGCGCCGTCATCCACACGCCAGGGGCGCGATCCATCGGCGGCACCTGCTTCTGGAGGGGGGAATCGGCCTCGAACACCTTCTTGCCCGTCGTGTCGAACAGCTTTACGCGTCCGTTGCGCACAAGGTCGAGCGCATGTCGGTCGGACTTCCCGTCGTGACGCGTGACGCGAAGCTCGAACGCGAGGACGAGGTCTTCGCCCTTCCGCCCTGCGAGATCCACGATTCTCACGGCGTTCAAGTTGAGTCGCGCGGGCCCCGTCAGTCCGACGACCGCGCGCGCCACTTCGTCCTCCGGCTGGAACCTGCCGAGGATGGCTTCCGCCTGCGTCGCCAACGAGGCGGCGCAGACGAGAAACGCAACCAGCAATGAATGCTTCATCGAGTCTGGGTTCATGGGCTGCCTCCGTTAGCGGTCAGAGACTTCGACCTTGAAGAACGCGGACGAAGCATCGCCCTTCTTGATGTCGAACGAGACGGTAGCGTCTTCTGCCTTGGCCTGGACCTTCGCTCCCGCAACAGCCTCGTAAGTTCCGTTGACTGTGCCGCAGCGCATGAGCGTGTAGTAGAGCCCGGGCTTTGCGGACGCCGTGAGGTGGACGCCTTCGGTAGTTACGACGATGGCGTCGCCGGCTTTGGGAGCCGACTCGGCGAACGACGGTTTGACGACGGCCTCGCTGAGCGCGGGCGTGACCGTTCCGTCCTGCGGAACAAGCGAGCCGGCGTAGTAGGCCGTCGTGTCGATGACAACGTCGTCTCCGTCCTTCACCGACATCCTCACCTCGGTGACGCCCGCGGGAATGAATATCTGCGTTCCCGCGCCGGCAAGCGCCGCGTCGATCGTCGCGACGGTTCCATCAACCGTGCCGACCTCCGTTCCGCCCTCGATCGTCGGAACCTGCGGCGCGGGCGGCGTGTATTCAATCCAGTCCGCCGTTGTCGTCTCGCGGGCGAACGAGGTCGCGCGCAAGACGGGTCCGCCGCTCGTCGAGGAAGCCTTCGCCTTGTAGTTGGCAAATGCCGCATCGCTCTGGTTGGGCGTGGAGACCTGGACCGTCGCACCCTCGGCGTCGTAAATCTTCATGACGATCGCGCCGTTGGTGATCTTCTGCTTCGATCCGCTCCAGTACGTGGCCTGCTCGAAGCGGACCGTCGCGCCAGGCGCGAGCGTCATTTCTGGGACAGTGACGATGCACTTCGAGGAGGCCTCGGGGTCGCCCGACTTGCAGATGTTGACTACGATGCCCGTGAGATCGAGCGTTACCTTGTCGGACAGATTCGTCAGCACGAAGTACTCGCCCGTGTCGCCGCCGTTGCCATCAGCAGGAACGCCGTCGAACTCGAAGAAGCGCAGGTTCTTCTCGACCCAGCTCTCGGACGGCTTCCACTGCGTCTCCTGAGTCACCGTCATACCGAATTCCTTCGCCACGAGGTAGTCGCCCGTTCCGTCGGCGATACCACCGAACCACTTCGAACTGAAGGTTATCGTCTGGACGGTTTCGCCTTCGCTGTCGATGATCAGCATGTCCACGATGCCGTTCGTGAGCTTGCCCGTGGGCCAGTACTCCGCCTTCGTGAGCGTGATTGAAGCTCCCGCTTCCAGCCGTCCGGCAGCCAGTGTGCAGAGTGTCGCCGGCGTGTTGCCCTGCTTCGCCGCCTTGATGACAAGCTCGTCGAGAAGCACAGCGTGTTCGGTGATGTTTGTGAGCGTGATGAACTCATCGCCGTCACCCTTCGAATCGGCTGTCGAACTGTAGACTGCCGCAATGCGGACGGCCTCGGTCTGCGTGGCAAGAATCTCTTCGCCCTTAACGATGATCGTCGAGAGCGCGCTCCACTCGCCCGCCTCGCCGTTCGCGAGAACACGGGCGTTGATCGTCAGGCCCTCGGGCGGCACAGCAATTCCACCTTCGACGTTGCCCGCCTTCGCGTAGGACAGCGCGAGATCCCACCAGGCGTCGGAGGAGTTTGCATTGCACTGGTGGACTTCGACCGCGATCACGTTCTCGCCTTCGACGAGCGTGCCGGCGGGGAATGTCCAAATCGCGTCCTTCTCGCCCATGTTCGTCGCCGTCGCGAATGCGCTGTATTCGGTCGAACCGACCTGATCGCGTCCGACCTCAACTCCGTTGACGTAGGCGACGTATCCGTCGTCGCAGTCGAGCGACGCCTTGAGCGACGTCATCGACTCCGCGCCGGCCGGCATTTCGAAAGTCGTGCGGAAGTAGTAGGTGACGACCTGCGTTCCCGATGAGCCGCCGCCGACATAGCGGTTCAGCGCCGTCGCGAACGAACCGTTGCCGCCAAAACCGAGGCGGCCTGCGCCGGAGCTCCACGACGTATCGACGTAATCGGATGCCGTCCAGTTATCCGCCGGCTTGGAACCTCCATCGAAGTACTTCCACACGTCGCCCTTCGCGATCACGGGAACATAGACCGGCACCGGCGAAGCGCCGGAGTATTCAATGGCCGTTGCACTCGGCTCGCCGTCCGCGCCGAGCGGATCGCTTCCGTCGGTCGTGTAGTAGACCGTGCCCGCGCCGCTGCCGGTGAGGTAGAGCATGTCGTCCGCCGCGACGACAGTTCCGTCTGAGAGCGGAGCACCAGCTCCGTTGAGCGCGGTCGGCGCGTCGATGGACGGATACCACCCGCGTCTCTGGTATTCAGGTATGAGATACCTCAAGCGGTTGTTGATGAAGTTGATGCGATCGTTGCAGCTGGTGAGCCAGCTCTGGCGGTTGCGTTTCGTCTCGTACTGGTAGCCCCAGCGCGCCGACTCGCAGACGATCGCGTCGTCGATCTCGGCCATGCGGGCGCGGTAGCGCGCCTCTGCGACGGGGGCAGTGAGCGCGCCGCCCTCCTTGACCATGTGCTTGTACACGAGATCGGCGAAGACGCGGCGGTACACCGCATTGGTCATCAGCTCGTAGTGGAGCAGGTTCGGGTTGAAGTTGCCGAGCGCGCGCAGGTCGCGGTTGGGGTTCGGGTGCTCCGGCGTGCCCCAGATGATCGACTTCACCTGGTTTGCGCCGCCGCCGAAGCCCATCGAATGCTCCGCGTCGTGGCGGTTCCAGAGGAAGCCGTCCAGCTTGCCTTCGCCGTCGTTGCGGTTGCGGAAGCCGATGATGTTGTTCGCCATGCCGCCCGAATTGACCGGCGAGTCGGCGTCCTCGGTGAAATGAACCGTAAGGATATGCTCGATGAGGTTCGTCACGTTGAGGAGGATCGGATACTCCGGATTGCGCGTGCCGTCGGGGTTGAGACCGAGAACCTTGTAGTAGTTCGCCTCGTGGCCTTCGCCGTACCCTTCCTGCGTGGTGATGCGCCACAGCTCGTTCCACGCGGCCGTTTCGCCCTCGACGATGCCGGTGTTGTAGCCCGGCTGCGACGTGCGGACGACGTCGTAGTTCGCGGCCGCGCCGCCGTTGTAGCTCGCGGCGTAGTTGTCGTCCACGCGCTCCTCGGTCTGGTAGAGGCCCCAGTAGACGCCGTTGATGAAGAGGTGGTAGTAGCGGCTG
>CADCGZ010000027.1 GCA_902801025.1 uncultured bacterium
GCCGCGGCCGAGGAGCACGCCAAGGCGAAGACGCGCTTTCTCGCGATGATGTCGCACGAGCTTCGGACGCCTCTCAATGCCGTTATCGGCTTTGCCGAGTTCCTCTCGCGCAAGGACGTCGACAGCGACAGGAGGCAGGAGTACACGGACGGCATACTCATGAGCGCGAACGCGCTCCTCGACCTCATCAACGACATCCTCGACCTCTCCAAGCTCGAGGCCGGCGCGACGGACATGCGTGCAGGGGAGTGCGACATCAAGAAGCTTCTTGACGAGCTCCCCGCCATATTCGGCTACCGCATCAGGCGGCACGGCGTAAAGCTCGTCGTCTCGATAGAGGGCGACAGAATCCCCGTGGTCGGGCTTTCCCAGCAGGGCATGCGGCAGATACTCATCAACCTCGTCGGCAACGCGGCGAAGTTCACGAAGTCGGGGTCGATAACGGTCAAGGCCGCGTGGCGTTCCGAGACGAGGACGCTGCACATCGAGGTCGCGGACACCGGATGCGGCATCTCTGACGAGAAGATGGCGAAGCTGTTCGATCCCTTCGTGCAGGACATTGCAAGCCGCATGGAGCGGACCGTGAACGACACGAAGGGCACGGGGCTCGGGCTTCCGATCGTGAAGCGCATGGTGGACAACGCGCGCGGCACCGTGACGGCAAGGAGTTGCCTCGGGAAGGGAACTGAATTCTGCATCGACATACCGGATCTCGCGGTGGTGAGGCACTCCGAGACCGTTTCCAAGCCGTCTGAGCCCGTACTCCCCGCCGTGCCCGCGAAAGTGCTCGTGGTGGACGACATGGAGACCAACCGCAGGATACTCAGGATACACCTGAAGAATCTCGATATCGCCGAGGTCCGCACAGCGGAGAACGGTGAGGACGCGATGGCGATCATGGCCGACTGGACGCCCGACGTCGTGCTTACCGACATGTGGATGCCGAAGATGGACGGTGCCCAGCTTGCCGAGGCAATGCGCAAGGACGGTCGTCTCGCCGATATTCCGATCGTCGCCGTTACCGCCGACGTGGACGTGGGGTCCACCTTCGACATCAGTCTCTTCTCGAAAGTGCTCGCCAAGCCCGTTACTACGGAAAAACTCCAGGGGCTTTTCGGGGAGATATAGCGGAATCGGCTCGGACTTATTTCTTCGAGCCGAAGAGACGCGAGAAAATAGACGGCTTCGACTCTTCCTGCTTTTTGGGCGGGGGCGTCTGTGCGCCGGCGTCCGGCAGGATGAGCCCGTCGACATTCGCGCGCGAAAGCAAGTCGGCTACGACGCTTGTCGAAGTGGGGCGGTCCTCCGGCTTTGGAGCGCACATAAGCGAGAGGACGTACGCCACCGAAGTAGACACTTCTGGGCGCATCTTGCGCACATCGGGAAGCGGTTCGCCCTTTATGGCCTTTGTGAGAAGCCCCATCAAAGTGCTGCCGGCGTTTGGCTTTCTGCCGGTAAGCATCTCGTATAGCACGACGCCGAGCGAGTATATGTCGGCGCGTGCGTCGATGTGGTGGGAGTCCATCATCTGCTCGGGGGCCATGTAGGCAGGCGTGCCGAGGATGTGGCCTTTCATGGTAAGAGTTGAGGTCTGGGTGTCGCTGATGAACTTCGCGATGCCGAGGTCGGCCAGCTTGGGGACGCCGTCCGCGGTGAACAGGATGTTGTCCGGCTTGATGTCGCGGTGTATCACGCCGTTGCGGTGTGCGAGTGCGAGGGCGTATGCAATCTGGGAGACGTAGGAAATCGCCTGTTCTATAGGAAGTGCGCCTTCTTTGTTGATCATGTCCTTGAGACTTCCGCCGGGCATGTATTCCATCAGCATGTAGCAGAGTCCCTTTTCCGGCTCTTCGCCTGCGTCGCGCACCTCCACGAGATTGCGGTGGCGGATCGTCATCGCGAACACGGCTTCATTGAGGAAGCGGCGCTTCGTGTCCGTGTTGCGCCGTGCAAACTCGGGATGCAGGATCTTGAGCGCGTAGTTTGTCTCATCGGGGGCCTGCGCGAGGTAGACCTGGCCCATTGCGCCAGATCCGAGCGCGCGCACGATCGTGCAGTCGCCGAATCTGTCGCCAATCTCAAGCACCGGGTCTCCGTGGCGTATTGGCTCCTTCCCCTCGTTGCCCGGCTGGTCGTTCTCTTGCTGTTGGTTCATCTGATACAACAAGGTGTTTTATCTGATGTGGGAATATAATACCACATTTCCCCGCGCAAACGCAAGAGTTGCGGCGGCCCGCAATGGGGCGCTTCGGCGGAGTCTACGGAATCACTAGCAGTAAGATGGCGGCGGTCGCGGCAATTGCCGCGGCAATCGCGATGGCGAGCCACGGGAGCTTGGAGCGGCGGGCGGGTGCGGGGCCGTCGTCTGCGGCGGCAACGTTTCCGTATTTGGCGAGAAGGGCGTCCATCGACTCTTCGGTCTCCTCAGCAGCCGCCTTCCTGCCGCTGTTGATTTTCGCCGTGTGTCCGCATTTCGCGAACTCTTCGATCACGGCGTCGGCCGACTGTAGCCGCTCTTCGGCCTTCTTTGTGCACATGCGGCGCAGAATGTCGGCCGTCTCGGCGGAGACGGAAGGGGCCAGCGTGCGGACATCGGGAATCTCTTTCGGGTCCATGACCTCCATCATTATCTCGACAGGCGATTTCCCGGTCCACGGCGTGCGCCCAGCAAGCATCTCGAACAGCATGATGCCGAGACTGTACACGTCGGCGCTCGGGCTGACTGCGCTTGAGTCGGCCGCCTGCTCGGGGGCTATGTAACTAGGCGTGCCGAACACGGTGTTTGCCATCGTGACAAGAGAGTCGAGGCGTTCCGTGGCCTTTGCGATCCCGAAGTCGAGCAGCATCGCCGAGCCGTCTCGCGTGATGATGATATTCTCCGGCTTGAGGTCGCGGTGCACCATGCCGAAGCGCCCGGCGAGGGCGAGGACGTCGCAGACCTGAAGGATGGCGTCCACTGCCTGGCTTTCCTCCATGGGGCCGCCGAGCGCGATTGCCGTGCGCAGCGTATCGCCCTCAACGTAGTCCATCACGAGGTAGTAGAGCCCGCGTTCTGTGTCGTAGCCGGCGTCATGCACTTCCGCAAGATTTGGATGTTTTATGCGGCTTGCGAGCTTCGCCTCGCGCACGAATCGCTTCGCACGTTCGTTCCTTCCTTCCCCGGGGCCGGCATCCATCGTCTTTAAGGCGAAGAGGGTGTCGAGAAACTCATGGCGGACGAGCCACACCGTCCCCGATGCGCCGCTGCCAAGGACTTTTTCCACTACATAGCCCTTGAAGACGTCGCCTGGATTGAACAGCGGATCTGTCATTGTCATCGTGCGCCCCATTTCCACTTGATTCGTTAAAAATATGATACCATAATCCCTGCTTGTCGTGCAATAGGCGCGGTGGTGCGTTTATGGTATAATGTGTTGCATGATTTCCTACGAAACTGGTTCTATGCGCCGCGCGGCGCCTTGCAGATAGCATGAAGGCACTTGTCCAGCGTGTTACAGAGGCGAGCGTGACGATTGACGGCGAGGTTGTCGCCGAGATCGGCAAGGGGTATCTAATACTCTTCGGTGTAACGTACGACGACACCGAGGCGAAGGTAGATCGCCTTGTCCAGCGCGTCGTCAAACTGAGGATATTCGAGGACGAGAGCGGCAAGACGAACAAGTCCATCGAGGATGTCGCCGGTTCCATCATCGTCGTTTCGCAGTTCACGCTCTACGCCGACACCGACCACGGCAACCGCCCCGGCTTTTCCGCCGCCGCGCGTCCCGATCTTGCCGTGCCGCTCTATGAGCGCTTTGTGGCTGGCCTTCGTGCGGCGCTCGGTCCTGATCGCGTCGGCACAGGCCGCTTTGGCGCCGACATGAAGGTGCGTCTTCTCAACGACGGCCCGTTCACCGTCGAGCTTGTGGCTTGATGGTTTTGATGTGGATTTGCTATAATACCGACATGGTTCGCTCCTTTGCGGCTGGAAGGGAATACTAGTGAAGACTGTAAAATCACCTTTTCATTTCAAAGGCGGGGTTCACCCCGACTATAACAAGGAACTGGCGCGCGACAAGGCGATAGAGAAGCTTCCGCTTCCCGCCGAGCTCGTAGTCTCAATGTCGCAGCACCTCGGCGCGCCGGCGAAGTGCCTCGTCAAGGTCGGCGACTTCGTGAAGCGCGGCCAGCTCATCGGCGAGAAGAACGGCTTTATCTCGGTGTGCGTTCGCGCACCGGCCGATGGCAAGGTCAAGGCCGTCGAGACCTGCGGGTGGCAAAGCCGATGCGGTGATCCTTGATACGACGGAGGTGGAAGAGGGGAATGGGGAACCGGTAACGGGGAACGTATCCCCCGAGCGAAGCGAGCCGCGCGAGCGGTCGCTAGAGGGGTGGGAACGGGCTCCGATTCTTCCTCCACTCGATTGGACGGTTGCGACGCGTGAAGAACTCTTGAAGCGTGTTGAGGAAGCGGGGATATGCGGTATGGGCGGCGCAGGCTTCCCGACGTCCGTAAAACTCAACCCTCCGCCCGGGAAGCGCTGCGAATATCTCGTCCTCAATGGCGCGGAGTGCGAGCCATATCTGACCGCCGATTTCCGCGTGATGCTCGAGCGCGCCGACCGCATACGCCTCGGCGTCGAGATCATGCGCAAGATCCTCGGTGGCCCTGCCGTGAGGATCGCTATTGAGGCGAACAAGCCCGAGGCGATTGCCGCGATGGAGAAGGCGTTTGCCGACATCGAGGGCAACGTCGAGATCGTTGTCCTTCCCGTTCTCTATCCGCAGGGCAGCGAAAAGCACCAGATCTTCGCGACAGTCGGGCGCGTCGTTCCCGAGCCACCTGCGCTCCCGATAGACGTCGGGTGCGTCGTCGAGAACGTCGGCACTGTCGCCGCGATTGCCGACGCCGTTGAGAAGGGCGAGCCGCTTCTTGAGCGCGTCACTACAGTTTCCGGCGATGCAGTTGTCGAGCCCAAGAACATCCTTGCGCCGAGCGGGACTAAGTACGCCGACCTCGTCGCGTTCTGCGGCGGCGAGAAGGTTGCTCCCGCGAAGGTGATCTCCGGCGGCACGATGATGGGCTTCGCCGTCTCGACGCTCGAGATCGGTACGACCAAGACGACGTCGGGCTTGCTCTTGCTTTCCAAGAAGAAGGTCTTCCAGTATGCGTCGGGTGCATGCATCAACTGTGGGCGGTGCCTCAGGGCATGTCCGATGGGGCTCAACCCGGCGCTCATCTCGAAGGCGGTAGACGCGAACGACATCAAGGCCGCAGAGGATGCGAGCGTGATGGACTGCATCGAGTGCGGCGCGTGCAGCTTCGGCTGCCCCGCCTACCGCACGATCACCGCAAAGGCCCAGGCAGCGGCGGCAAAGTAAGGAGTCGACATGAAGCCCAAAGATACAGCAGAGCACTACATTCTTTCCAGCTCGCCCCACGCGCATGCCAACGCGAGCGTGAGGCGCATAATGCTCGACGTCATAATCGCGCTTCTCCCGACGACCGCGATGGGAATCTACTTCTTCGGCATGCCGGCCGTGTGGACGATCGCGGTATGCGTCTCAACGTGTATCGTGACGGAAGCGCTCTGCCGCATGGCGATGAAGCGCGACAACACTATCGGCGACCTCTCGGCGGTGCTGACAGGTCTTCTTCTCGCGCTGAACCTACCCGCGGGAATCCCGCTTTGGATGGCAGTCGTCGGTTCGATCTTCGCCATCGCCATCGCGAAGCAGGTGTTTGGCGGGCTCGGCATGAATCCGTTCAACCCCGCGCTTGCCGCGCGTGCGTTCATGCTTATTTCCTTTACAGGCCCGATGACCACTTGGCTCAAGCCGTTCTGGTGGAAGACTCCCGAGGCCGCGACGACTGCGACACCTCTCGCGGTGATGAAGACCTGGTTCGTCGCCGAGGCGACGGCGTCTGCGTCTCCCCACGGGCTCTGCAACGCCGCGTGCAAGGGCGTTCCCTCGCTCTGCGACATGCTTGTCGGCAACATGCCCGGCTGCATCGGCGAAGTGTCGGCTGCTGCGCTTGCGATCGGTGCGGCGTATCTGCTGTGGCGCAAGGTGATAACATGGCACATTCCTGTCGCGTTCATTGCGACCGTCTTCGTCTATTCGCTGATTGCGGGCGGAGCCCCTGCGATGATGCAGGTGCTGACTGGCGGCGTGATGATCGGCGCGTGCTTCATGGCGACGGACTATGTGACTAGCCCGATCACCGCGAAGGGCAAGTTGATCTTCGGTTTTGGCTGCGGACTTCTCTGCATGCTTATTCGCCAGTTCGGTTCCTATCCGGAGGGCTGCTCGTTCGCGATTCTCATCATGAACGCGCTCTGCCCGCTCGTCAACCGCTGGACCCAGCCCAAGCCCTTTGGAGCAAAGTGATGAAGAACAACTGCATTTTCTGCGCGATAGCAGCAGGCGAGATCCCGAGCTTCAAGGTCTACGAGGACGACGTGGTTCTTGCCTACCTCGACATCAATCCCTTCTCGAAGGGTCACGTCCTCGTGATTCCGAAGGAGCATACGGAAGGTCTTCTCGACACTCCCGACGCGACGCTCGCCGCCGTCGTCGCGCGAGTCAAGAAGGTCGCGGCGCACATCAAGGACGCGCTTCCCTGCGACGGCTTCAACATTCTCCAGAACAACGGCGAGGCCGCCGGCCAGACGGTGAAGCACGTCCATTTCCACATCGTGCCTCGTTATGGCATGGAGCCCATCTCGTTTGAGAACCACAAGGGCGACATGGACGAGCTTAAGGCGCTCGCCGAGCGCATTCGGCTCTAATGGCAAACGCCCGCAGATCGGCGGCTTTCATTGTTGCTCGGTGGATTGCGACGAAGGACTTTCCCTCGTCGATGCTGCCGCAGGACCGCGACCGCGCCTTTGTGCAGGATCTCGTCTACACGACGATACGCCGCATCAGGCCCTTGAGGAAGATTCTCGGCTTGCTGATGAAGCAGTGGCCAAAGGGCGAGCTCGAGGCGCTTCTCTACGTGGGCGCGGCGCAGATACTCTACATGCCCGACGTTCCCGATTTCGCCGCGGTGAGCGAGACGGTTGACGCGGCGAAGGGGTGCGAGAACCCCTCGATTGCGAAGGTCGTGAACGGCGTTCTTAGAAACGTCATCCGCCGCCGCGAGGAATTCGAGAAGATGGTCGCCGACGCCACGCTCGAGGAACGCGAGAGCTTTCCGACTGCGCTCGTCAGGCGCTGGGAACGTCGCTTCGGCGCCGAGAACGCCGCGCGGCTCTGCGCTTGGCACAATACGCCCGCCGAGACTTTTATCGCGAGGCGCGACGGCAGTTTCGTGAAGCTTGAGCGCGGACAGCGCGTCGAGGACGTTCCTGGCTACGCCGATGGCGACTTCATTGTGCAGGATCCCGGCACTCGCCTCGCGATTGAACTTCTTGACCCCAGGCCCGACGAACGAATTCTCGACGCCTGCGCGGCACCTGGCGGCAAAACAGTCCAGATTGCGTGGCGTGGTGCTTCCGTCGTTGCCTGCGAGGTGAACCCGAAGCGCCGCCGTCGGCTCGAGGAGAATCTTGCACGACTGAAGCTTGGCGTCGAAGTCATCCCAGAACTTCCTGCGTCGCAGACATTTGACAAGGTGCTTGTCGACGCGCCTTGCTCGAACACGGGTGTCCTTCGCCGCCGCCCCGACGCGCGGTGGAACTGGAACGGGGAGAAACTCGCCGCACTCGTGAAGCTCCAGTCCGAGATTCTTGATGCCTGTGCATCGCGAGTCGCCCCGGGTGGCGTGCTCGTCTATTCCACATGCTCGAACGAGCCCGAGGAAAACGAAGCGCAAGTCGCCGCGTTCCTTGCGCGGCATCCTGACTTCTCGCTTGAAGAGTCGCGCGAGTCGATTCCTTTCGAGAGCGAAACCGACGGCGCATTCGCCGCGCGCCTCAGGCGGACCCCTGCATGACGCGATTGCCGCGTTTTTGATATAATGCCCACTGCATTCAATCTACAACGGAAGGAACGTTTATGCTGACAGCTTGTATCTTCGCGGCAATTCTCGCCTCGCCTGGAGAGGTCGAGCTTGCCGAAAAGCTTCCCGCCATCTTCGAGAAAAGCGCCGCGCACTACCGCGCGATTGACGCCGCAGCGACGCCGCTGATGAATTCTGGCGACGCCGCCAAAGAGAAGAAGCCGTTCGGCGAGCGCCGTGTCCCTCACGGTTGGGATGCGAAGAACGGCAAGCCCGACATGCGCTCCATCTACTGGTGGACCTCCGGCCACTTCCCCGGATCTCTCTGGTATCTCTACCAGGCGACGGGCGACGAGTTCTTCAAAGAGAGGGCAATCGTCTGGACTGAGTCCATCGCGCCGAACTCGAAGGTTTCCGACAACCACGATGTCGGCTTTATCATGTACTGCTCGTTCGGCAACGCCCGTCGTCTTCTCAGGACTGACAAGTACGATGCGTTGCTTCTCGAGACGGCATCGTCGCTCTCGAAACGCTTCAACCCCGACCTTGGACTCATCAGGAGCTGGGGCGACGTCGCCGAGAAGAAAGACTTCCTCGTCATTCCCGACAACATGATGAACCTCGAGCTTCTCGAGTGGGCGGCGAAGAACGGCGGCGACAAGCGGTTTGACGAAATCGCGCGTTCGCACGCTACTAAGACGATGGCGCACCATTTCCGCGCGGACGGCGGCACCTACCATGTCCTTAACTATGACCAGCGTCCTGGCTTTCATAGCGCGGTGCAGGAAATCCGCCGCGGGCAGGGGCTATCGTGCGAGACGGCGTGGAGCCGCGGGCAGTCGTGGGCGATCTATGGCTACACGATGATGTACCGCGAGACGAAGGATCCCGCCTATCTCGCCTTTGCCCAGAAGGTCTCTGACTTTGCGATCAACCATCCGAACATGCCTGAAGACGGCGTTCCCTACTGGGACTTCGGCGCGCCCGGCGAGGAGCGCGACTCCTCCGCCGCGTCGGTAATGGCGTCGGGACTTCTCGAGCTTTCGACTTTTGTCGGCGGCGAGAAGGGCGCGAAGTACCGCGCGTTCGCGGTGAAGCAGCTCCTTTCGCTTTGCTCCGAAGCCTATTTCGCAAAGCCCGGCGAGAACGGAGACTGGCTTCTCAAGCACGGTGTCGGCCACAAGCCAGCCGGTGGCGAGATTGACGTCCCCCTCGACTACGGCGACTACTACTTCCTCGAGGCGCTTCTGCGCTTCCGCCGCCTCGCCGGCGGCTTCGCCCTCTAATGATTTCTACGCTATGAAAAAAAAGATGAACATGGTCATCGCCCAGTCGGGCGGCCCCTCGATGGTAATCAACCAGTCGCTCGTAGGCGCGGTGCTCGAAGCCCGCAAGTCGGCGAAAATAGGCAAGATCCTCGGTGCAAGGCACGGCATCCTCGGCATCCTCGGAAGCGACTACATCGACTTAAGGAAACCTTCCGCGAAGAAGCTCGAAGCGATTGCGGAGACGCCTTCTTCCGCGCTCGGCAGCTGCCGCAAGAAACCGGATGCCGCCGACTGCCGCGCTATTTTCGAGGCGTTTAGGAAGCTGAACGTCGGATACTTCTTCTACATCGGCGGCAACGATTCCGCAGACGCCGCGCGCATCGTCGCCGAGGAGGCCGAGAAGGAGGGCTATCCGCTTGTCGTCTACCACATCCCGAAGACGATCGACAACGACCTGCGCTCTTGCGACCACACTCCCGGCTTCGGCTCTGCGGCTCGGTTCGTCGCGAGCGCGATTCGCGGCGACGACCTCGACAACAGGGCTCTTGGCGGCGTCAAGATCGACATCATAATGGGCCGCGACGCCGGCTTTCTTACCGCGGCGTCTGCGCTTGCCCGCGTCCGTCCCGACGACGGCCCGCACCTCATCTATCTCCCCGAGGTCCCGTTTAGCGAGGCGAAGTTCATAAAGGACGTCAAAGCGGCGCTCAAGAAGTTCGGCCGCTGCGTCTGCGCCGTATCCGAGGGAATCCGCGGCAAGGACGGCATTCCGATTGGCGCAAAGCTTGGCTCCGGCGAGAAGGACAGCCATGGAAATGTGCAGATGTCGGGAACTGGCGCGCTTGGCGATGCGCTTGCTCGCGTCCTCAAGGAGAAGGCGAAGGTGAAGCGCGTCCGCGCCGACACATTTGGCTATCTCCAGCGCTCCTTCCCTGGGATTGCCTCGAAGGTCGACCAGGCCGAGGGCCGCGCAGCAGGCGCGGCGGCGGTAAAGGCGGCGCTTAAGGGCGTGCTCTCGAAGGGCACGATTGCGATTGTCCGCGAAGAGTCGAAGAAGTACCGCGTGGCGTTTGCGCCGGTGCCGATTCAGAACGCGGCGAAGTACACGCGTTCGGTGCCGAAGGAGTACATAGCGAAGAACGGCCACGACGTGACTGAGGCGTTCCTCGCGTACGCCCGCCCGATCGTCGGCGACCTTCCGCCTTGCGAGATATTCTAAAGGTTCGGCGGCGGCCGAAGGCTCCTCCTCGTGGACCCTCGGCGAATACGCCGTATCCACTCGCTCGGACCTTCGCTCCACCGCCTCGCTTTTGCCCACTGGCAAGATGGCGCTCGTCACCAGCGCAGGCGGCCGAAGAGATTTCCCCTGACGGGATCGAGGTTGAGCCGCCAGTCGCCGGACGGGAGTTGTCTTTCCGGCCAAAGCGGCGTGTTGCCGTTCATTATCTGAAGCCATTCGGGGCGGCGAAGACTTCGGCGGCGCTCGCCGTGTCCGCCCCAGCCAGCGGACGAGAGCACGAATCTGACGTGCGCTCTGCCGTCGGCGACTTCGGCGTGGCATTCCGCGATTTCGTGCGAAGGCGTCACAACATTGTGGAATTCGTAGGGCCGCGCGCCGGTTTCGTCGACTTCTAATGACCGGTACCATGTGACTCCGGCGGCGTCGAGCGTGTTGACGCGCAGGCGCATCCCTCTGCGGAAATCAAGCTCGATCTCTAAGTCGCCGCCGTCCGTCTCGCGGGCGCGGAATTTGACGCCGCCAGCGGCGTTTGTCCATTCGTCGCCGAGCTTGCAGACAGGCGCGGTGCGTTCAAACTCCGATTCAGGATAGGGTTCGCCGCGGGCGAGCGCCGCGTCGATTTCCGCGAGGCGCGCCTTCGTCTTCGCGAGCTCGCCGAGCCGCCATTCGAGTTTCGCGGGATGGTACTGGTGCGCCTCGGCCTCGGAATGGAATCCGAGCCGCGAGTCCGCCTTCGCGAGCGGCAGCAGCTCGCGCGTCACCGCCTCCTCGCGCGCGACGGCCTCGCCCATGCGCCGCACGGACGCGCGCGCCGCCGCCGCGTTGCCGAACACGCGGCTTTCGTAGAGCGCCCTCGCGCGTTCGCGGTAGAATTCGAAGATGTCGCTGCCGCTCTGGAACTGGAGCGCGAGCGCCTTCATCACGCCGATGTCGCGCATCCGCTCGAAGTCTCCGCTCCAGCGCGACGCAAGCACCTCGAGTGCATCCGCGCCGTCCGGCGTGCGCACGCGAGCGTTCTTCGCCATGTGTTCCGCGAGAATCGACGCCTCCTCGATCGTGTGATTCTCGAGACACTCGCCGATCGCGTCGCCGCTTGGCGGATCATGCGGCTTCCAGGTGCGGGCGAGCGGCGCGAGCGCGACGTCGGGAATGAGCGGCCACGCGGGGCCCGCGTGGAACGGACCGTAGTACTGCATGTCGTTGGAGAGCGGATAATCCGCGTAGGCGTCGGAGAGCTGCTGCCAGACGGACGCGACGAGCGCGGCGTCCTTCCCCCAGTACGGCGCGGCGAGTTTGCGCAGGAACGTCGCCTCGTCGTCGGCGAACGAGTCGAACGAGAGTTCGCCCGCCGCCTTGTTCATGATTCCCGGATAGTTGCCGAAGTACCAGCACTGGAGCACGGTCGACACGCCCATTTCGCGCATGGCCTTGTACTTGCGGTAGAGAAGCCCCGGCACAGGCACAAAAGGCACCGTGGCGACTTCGTGGGAATTGCCGACCTGGATCTTCGCGCCAATCGGTGCTCCGGCCTGCCGACCTGCTTCGGCTACTTGGCGGAAGCCCTCTGCGGGGCCAACGTAGGAGAGCCAGTAGTCACCGCCGTTGCGGAGGCGTCCGAGCTGCTCCTTGACTGCACCAGACTCGAAGTTGTAGGCGAGCGTCACGCCGTCTGGGAGGTGTCGCGCGACTTCGGCGTTCCAGGCGCCGCGCTCGGGACGCACCTGCGGCTGGTAGAACCAGCTGATGTACTCGGCATCCGAACCCGCGGCGCGTATGCCGCGCATTATCGCGCTCGCCGTCTCCCAGTGGATTTGCCACGGCTCAAGCCCCGCGCAGCGAGGGCAGTTTCCGTTGAAGCTCCCTGTCAGCGGGTCGAATCTCGAGAGGCACGTCGTCTCCCGTTCGCCGTAGGAGATCATCATGATGCCGCCGAGCCGCGGAACTTGCGTGAAGATGTCCTTCACCGACTCTTCTATGTAGCGTTGTGCTGCCGGCTGTAGCGGACACATCAAGGACTCGCCTGCAACCGTGCACCCGAAGAGCTCCGGATGCTCCTTGAGGAGTGGATCGTCCTTGCCGCAGCGGCGCGGCTCGATGCAGAAGATCCACGTCTTGATGCCGTACTTGAGGCAACGGTCCACCGTCCTGCGCAGTTTCGCGAGGCGGCGCATTGCGTCGGGCGAGCGCTTCGTGAACGAGGTCTCCGCGAGATCGCGCCACTCCACCGTGAGCCACAGTCCGTTGATTCCCTCGTGCGCGAGGCGGTCGAGATAGGGCTCGGGGTAGTAGTCGACATCGTCCATCAACTCGTCGTGGTTGAGGGGCGGACGCTTGATCGGGCCGAAGAAGCAGCGTGCGATGCGGTTGCGCACCCAGGGCTTGCGGACGCAGGGAGCGAGATCGCCGGCGCGTACGCGGTCCTGGTAGTAGTAGACGGCGCGGCGAAGGCCCTCGTCGTCCTCCGTCGTGATCGTAACCTTGCCGTCCGCGCCAATGTCGATCCTGTAGCTTTCGCGTCCTTCAACGGGCGCCCGCACGAACTTGACGTCGTTCGTCGACGCGGGCGGCAGGGCCTCGGGCTTCGCCAACTCCTCGCGGAACGTCCATTCCTCCATCCTCGGATAGGGCGGCGGCTCGGAAAATGGTGCCGCGAGAGAAGTCATCGCTATCGCAGCCGCCGCAATGTGCGCCACGGTTATCAAAGTCATACTCCGCATGGCCATATTATACCACTTCCGCTTCCGGTTGTCGCAGATGGCGGATTATGATATAATACCAGCTAAATGGAACTGTCGCGTATTTTCCTTGCTTGTAGTCTGACCCTCTTAACCCTCAACGAACGCGCCCGGGAACTGCTTTCCAACGCCGACACGCGCCTGGCCGTCGAAGGTCGCCGCGCCCTCGCGTGGCTCGCCGACATCGACGCCTCCCCCTCCGCCCCCGCCACCGTCCGCCTCGACGCCATCGCCTGGCTCGAACGCCTCCGCGCCATTCTCACCCCCTCGAAACCCAACAAAGAGCACCCATGAAAAGACAAATCGCCATTGCTGCAACCGCACTTCTCGGCGCGACCGCCTCTTCGTTCGCCATGCCGCAAAAGGCGGCGGACATCACCGTGTCCGGCTACACCGGCTCGGGCACGCTTGAGAACTTCCCCGTCCTCGTGCGCCTCGCCGAATACGACGCGGAGACCGGCAAGGGCATTCAGGGCTTCTCCTACGCAGATTGCGCCACAGGCGGCTTGGACATCTCCTTTGAGGACGCAGGTGGAAACCTCCTAGCCCACGAGATCGACACCTGGAATCCGAAGGGCGAGTCGCTCGTCTGGGTGCGAGTGCCGTCCGTCTCGGGTACCGACACCTCCTTCACCTTCCGCTGGAACGACGCCAACCCGCCGTCCGTCACGGCCTCCGACGTCTGGAGCGCGGGTTACATTGGCGTCTGGCACTTTTCGGAGGAGGGCGGTGACGCCACGGACGCCACGGGACATGGCCTCACCGGCGTCGAGACCGGGTCGAGCTCCCTTGCGCCGGCCTCCAAGGTCGGCGGCGCGCGCGCCGTCGCCAGCGGCGCCCTGCAGGTGCCGGACTACGAAGCGACCTATGGGGGCGCGACGGTCTTCTCCGCCTCCGGCTGGTTCTACTGCCCGGGCGTGAAGGCCGGCTACCTCGCGGTCTTGAACAAGAAGACGACGGCCGGCGCAGCCTGGAACTCCGCCTCCGGATGGTACCTGGAGATGAACAACAGCCTGACCTCCATCGGCCTCATCTGCTCCTCCAGCACCAAGTACACCTGCAACATCCCCAACATCACGCAGGGATGGAACTACTTCCACGTCGTCAGCTCGGGGTCGAACGTCAAACTCTACCTCAACGGCAGCACCACGCCGGGCTTCAACAAGGACCACGCGCTCAAGGCGGCCGGCGTCCCGCTATACCTGATGCCGACGGTCGGCTATGCCGACGAGTTCCGCGTCCGCGGCGTCGCGAACAGCGCCGACTGGACGGCGGCCGAATACCAGACGGTCGCCGTCGCGGACTACCTCACCTACGGAAGCGCTTATTCCCCGGACGGGGTTCTCGACATCGCCGGCTCGCCCGACGCCATTGGATCGCCGACACCGGCCTACGGCAAGCACACCGGCCTCACCGCCGACGCCGAGCTCCCCGTCGCCTGCCCGGTGTGGACGAATGAAACCGGTACCGCCGTCTATTCCTGCACGGGCTGGAAGCTCTACAACGGCGAAGGCGAAGTCGTCGATTCCGGCCCGGAGAGCGCCTTCACCTACGCCCACCCGACGCCCGCCGCCTACCGCCGCCTCGAATGGCAGTGGGCGAAGAGCGCCAAGGTGCCTTCCAGCACCGGCGGGACAGTCTCCGGCACGCTCGTATATGCGCCCGGCGACACCGTGACGCTCACAGCGACCCCCGCCGAGGGCTACACCTTCTTCCGCTGGACGGGCGACATCGGCAATGCCGACCCCGCCGAGCCCACCGTCACCTTCACGGCCGCCTCCGCCGAACCCGTCGCGGCCCTCTTCGGCCCCCAGCTCGTCGTCGCGGCGGACGGCTCGGGCGACTACACCTCGCTCAACGCGGCCGTCGCCGCCGCGCCGGACAACGCGACGATCCTCGTTCGCGACGGCATCTACGTCAACGAGACCACCGGCTTCCTCGCCATCGACAAGTCCATCAAGGTGGTGTCCGAAAACGGCGCGCAGCACGCCTGCTTCCGAGGCCCCAACGATCCGAGCGGCACGACCATCAAGTCGCTCAGCAAGGGCATCAACCTTAACAATGACCTCGCCATACTCAAGGGACTGACGCTGCGCAACTTCGGGTGCGACGGCAGGCAGACGCCGCAGGGACTCGGCCTCTACCTCCAGAAGGGTCTCGTCGAGTACTGCACGATTTCGAACACGCTCCCGAACCACGGCGCGTCGGCGCTCCACATGACGGGCGGTGAGACGCGCCACAGCCTCATCGCCTACAACCGCAGCAACAACAATCAGAACGCGCCAGGCGCCGGCGTCTATCTTGAAGGCGGGACAATCACGAACTGCGTGATTCGCGGCAACAGGGCGTGGAAAAACCATGGCGGCGGCATCTACGTGGACGGCGCGACGGCACGTGCGACCGGTTGCGTCATCGACGGGAATGTCTGCGACTTCGACGACAACAACCCTCGCCACGGCGGCGGCGTCTATCTTAGGGATGGGATTGTCGAGAACTGCGTCGTCACGAACAACACGGCCGCCATCGCGGCTGGCGTCTGCCAGACGGGCGGCACACTCCGCGACTGCCTCGTCAAGGACAACCACAGCACTGGCAGCTACGGCGGCGTCTATTCGACCGGAGGCGCAATCGCGGGCTGCGTCATCGCAGACAACACGGCGAATATTTCAGGCGGCAGGTCCCTCAGCAAGACCGCAGGTTCCATCACCGGCACGACCGTCATCGAGAACCTGCACGCCATCCCCGGCTCGGCCATCGTCTCCGTTGATCCGTCCGTGACCATCGCGGACTGCGAATTCCAATGCCCGAACATTTCCGGCGCGGACGAAGTCAACGCTTCGCTCTTCTATGCGACGGGCGACTGCTTCGTCGAGGCGAGCCGCGTCGTCGGCATGGCCCCGCTCGCCGTAGCCTTCACGGCGCACTGCCTCGGCGACGCCTCGGCGGCGGCCTGGGAGTTCGGCGACGGCGCGACCGGTTCCGGCGCGACGGCCTCGCACACCTTCACCACGGCCGGCATCCACACCGTGGCGCTGACCGTCGGCTTGGAGTCGGCAACGCTCGAAATCCACGTCCTGCCCGTGGACACATACGTCTCCACGACCGGCTCCGACCAGTTCCCGTACGACACCTGGGAGAAGGCCGCGCACGACCTTCAGAGCGCCATCGACGCCACCTACAGCGACGATGAACTGGCCGGAACCGTCCACGTTGCCGCCGGGACCTACCAGTACACCGGCGTGAACCGCAACGGCTCCAACATCCCGTGGGTAAGGGTCGCGAAGCCGGTCTCGATTATCGGCCCCGATGAGGGTCGGGCCATTTTCGACGGCCTAAACAACACAAGGGGCATGTATCTCTTCCACCCCCAGACCTCCGTCCGCAATCTGACATTCTACCGATGCCGGAACGGACAGAACGGCGGGCCGTACATCGGCGGGGCGCTCTATATGACGGGTGGCGTCGTCTCCAACTGCACCGTCATCGCGTGTCACGGCAACTACGACGGCGCCGTGACGGCCGAGGGCGGATGGATTCAGGACTGCTACTTCGGCACCAACAGCTGCAACGCCTCCGGAGACGATCGGCGCGCATCGGGACTCCAGATCTACGGCGCGGTGACGGCGTCCGGATGCGTCTTTGAAAAGAATTCCGGCGGCTACGGCGGCGGCGCCTACATGAACCACGCCTCGGCGGTCATCTCCAACTGCGTCTTCCGGGCAAATTCGGCCGAAAGTTGCGGTGGTGGTGCTGTGACAATTGATGCCGGACTTCTCACGCATTGCGTCATCACCAACAACACTTCGAAGGGCGCGGGCGGCGGTCTCCAGATGAGAAACAGCTCATCCTACGTCCGCAACTGTGTCGTCGCATTCAACAAATCGACCAACACTGGTTCAAGCTATGGCGTCAGCATCGGCAAGGCCGGCGGCGGCGGTGTGTCGATGACAGGCGGAACCATTGAGAACTGCACCTTCTACGGCAACACCTCCTCGTCGCAAACGCGGTGCGACGAACTCTCGATGGGCGGCGGCACAGTCCGCAACTGCATCTTCATCGGCACGGACACCAGCGCCGCCTTCGACGTCCGCAAATCAGGCGGCACGGCGACCTACTGCTTCTTCCGCACGAGCGTCGACGGCACGGGCAACAACGATCCCGCGACCGCCTCAGACGCCAAACTCAAGAATCCGACGACCGGCGACTTCTCGCTTCTCTTCGGCTCGCCCTGCATCGACGCCGGCATGGAGATCGCCGCCGTCGCGACGGACATCCTCGGCGAGGCGCGCCCGGCGGACGGCGACAAAGACGGCACGGCCGTCTGGGACATCGGCGCCTACGAGATGGACTTCGCCGGGCAGATGGTCGCTTCCTTCGAGGCCGACGTGACGGACGGCCACGGCGAGACGACCGTTACCTTCACCGCCGCGGTCGATGGCGGCACCGCGCCATACACCTACCGCTGGACGGTCGGCGGCACGACCTACGAGACGAGCGTCAATACTTTCACGTACACCTTCTCGTTTGGCGCCTATGACGTTTCGCTCGACGTGGAGGATGCGACCGGCGCGACGGCGGAGACGGTTGTGCGCCCGGCGCTCGTCACCATCAAGTCGCCCGTAGTATACGTTTCCACGACTGGAACCGGCGTCTGGCCCTACGACACCTGGGAGAAGGCGACGGCCGACTGGACGCTCGCCGTTGGCGCCGTCCATGCGACGGACGCCGAACCAGGAAAAATCTTTGTCGCCGACGGCACCTATACGCGCCACGACACAGACAACTTCACGGTGAACCTCGCGCTCCCGATTCTGTTCTGCGGGACGAACGCCACGTGCGGTGCGATCTTCGATGGCGAAAACACCTACCACAAAATCATGTGCGTGAACAATGCCAAGGCCAAGGTCGCCAACTTGAAGTTCATCAACGTCAAAGGGAGATACGGCGACGATTCGGGCGGGCTATGGCTCTACGGCGGCATGGTCTCAAACTGCATCTTCTCCGTCGGAAGCGCCGATGGCGCGGGGATGGTGCGGCAAATGGGCGGGCTCGTCTGCGACACGACGATCGAGAACAGCTATGCGGGCACCCATTCTGGCGGCGACCGCTTTGGCGGCGGACTCTACATGTTGGGCGGAACGGCGGAACGCATAACTATTCAGGGTTGCAGGGACGGCACGGCTGGCGCGGTGCGACTCAACGGCGCGAGCGCCATCCTGCGCAATTCCGTCATTCAGGGGAACTATTCCGAGACCGGTGGGGCCGTCCTGCTCGACGATGGTCTTGTCGAGAACTGCATCATATCCAACAACACGGGCAAGTCGATCGCAGGCAGTCTCGTCACCTTCGCGGCGGGGCCTGGTGCGACGGTGCGCGGTGGGACGCTCCGCAACTGCCTTGTTGTGGATAACCGCATGACGAGTGCTAACGGCAGCGGAGGGGCCTTGCATGTGGTTTCCGGTGCGGCCTACAACAACACCGTCTGGGGAAACACGCTTTATTCGGGCGCGACAAACGACATCGGCCAGACGGGTGGCACGGTGGCCAATTCAATCGCCGGTGTCTTCGCGCCTTCCGGCGGCACGCAAACTGGCAATTACGTCGGCTTCGGGCCTGGATTCGCCAATCTCTCCGTTGGCGACTTCTCGCTCACGGGCGATTCGCCATGCCTTGATATCGGCGATTGGACGTTCTGGGGCGAGACGAGAGGCGCGGCGAAGGCCGCGAAAGACATGGCCGGGAATTCACGACTTTGCGGTCACTCGGTCGACGCCGGGTGCTACGAATGCGCAGCGCGAGGGTTTATCCTGTGCGTCCGTTAAGATCGCACTTACCTCATGCAAGTCGGGATCGCGTGTTTGCGGGCCGCGACAGCACGGGTGAATACACGGCGGGAATGCGATTGTTCCAAAACGGAGACTTCACGACGCGGAGCAACGAGGTAGAAACTGCGTATCAACGCGACAACACGCTAAAGAGCGACAGACAAGCTTTCTTTTTACGTGTTTGATAATTGCCGACACGATCTACATTTCCGTTTCCGCTTCCGGTTGTCGCAGATGGTGGATTATGATAAAATACCAGTCAAATGGGACTGTCGCGTATTTTCCTTGCTTGTGGTCTGGCGGCCGTATCGCTTGCGGCCTCTGCAGTCACAGTTTCGGGTCCAGGCACCTGCACAGTGATGTTGACTGGTGGCGGCGAATGCCGACGCCGATTCCGACGGGCTTCCGAACTGGGCAGAGTATGTGTGTGGTACGAGCCCGACGGATCCAGCAGAAAAGCTTGTCGCATTCATAACGATGGTGAACGGAGAGCCGGTTGTTACGTATTCTCCTGGAGACTCGCAGATTGCGGATGGCTTCAAGGCGGTTATCAAGGGCACGACCGAGCTTTCCGCCGCACTGTCTACATGGGAAGTCGTGACGGAGACGCGTACATCCACTTGTCGCTTCTTCCGAGTTGAAATCGTTCCCGAAAACTAAAGAGAGAGCGTAAAAGCCATGAAAGAACTTTCGCTTGCATTATTCATTGCATGCGCGTCCGGCCTGTGCTGGGCAATCACCGCAGACCTTGCCGTTTCGAATGGCGGCGGGTTTTCCTTTTCGCCCAATTCCGGAAGCCATTTTGAACCCGCGTTGTTCGACGCTGGCTGGGGGCGCTGTCGCGCCTTCGGCGGATGGAGCGACGAAAATGGCGACGCGGACGGACCTTGGACACGTGCTTTTGAGATCGTCGGCAAAGACGCGGCGCCGGTTGTGCGGGGGAAGGTGACGTATGTCCTTCGCCGCGATGCCTCGGCCGGCGAACCCGTGGCGCACTTCACTTGGGAGTTTTCCGCTGCCAAGGACTTTGAGGGGAAGGAATTCTGCCTCGCATGGACGCTTCCTTGCGAACAGTATGCCGCCAACGCCTCGGCGGGAAAGGTCGTCTTCGGTGACAAGACAGTGGAGCTGCCGCAAAAATATGGCGTTACGCACTTGGGCAACGCAACTTGCGACACGCTGGAGATCGCCGCTCCGGCTGGTGTGCCCCTTCGCATAAAGCTCGACAGGCCGACATGGTGCATGGTGCAGGACGACCGCCAGTGGAATACCCCGTGTTTCTCGCTGCGGATGGTAATCGGCGCCGGCAAGCTCAAGGCCGGCGAAAGGCGGACTTTTTCGATGACAATGCGCGGCGTCTCGTCCTTTGTCCGCGACGGCAAATACACCGTGCGGGCAAGCGACGACTGGGTGCCTGTCAATGACACGACGGCCGTCAAGGCCGGCTCCGCGCTCGACTTTTCCGCCGCAGGGTGGATCGACGCGCCCGCCGGGAAGCACGGACGCGTCGTTCGCAAGGGCGATCATTTCGAGTTCGCCGGGATGCCCGGCGTAAAGCAGCGCTTCTACGGCGTCAACCTCTGCTTCTCCGCGAACTACATGAGCGCGGCCGACGCCGAAGAGCTTGCGACGCGTCTTTCGCGCCTCGGCTACAACGCGCTGCGCATACACCACTACGAGCGCGAACTATGCGACCGGAAGGACGGCACGACGATCCGCCCCGAGAAGATGGCCGAGCTCGACAACCTCCTGAACGCCTGCATCCGCCACGGCATATACCTGACGACAGACCTCTTCGTCTCGCGGAACGTCCCCTGGCGTTCCTGCGGCATTGACCGCGACGGCGTAGTTCAGATGAAGGAATACAAGGAGCTTGTGCTCTTCCACGATGGCGCCTTCAGGAACTATCTCGACTTTTCGCGCCAGCTTCTCAACCATGTCAACCCCGAGACCGGTCGCCGTTGGGCCGACGAGCCGGCCTTCGCGTTCCTCGCGCTCGTAAACGAAGGGAATCCCGGCAACTACGGCTATGGCTTCATGAAGAACTTGCCAGAGGCGAAGACGGCATGGGAGAAGTGGCTTGCCGCGCACAAGGCGAAAGAGTCCAAGACGTATGCCAATATCACGGACAAGGTGCCGGACAACTGCTGGGAGAACTCGCCGCAGAATTGCGTGTACGCGCTCTTCCTTACCGATATAGAAATCGACTTTGCCAAGCGAATGACGGCTTTCATCCGCGAGGAGATCAAGTCGCAGGTGCTCCTCACCGACCTTTCCTGCTGGAAGAACGCGATTGAGTACCAGCTCGTCCGCACGCACTACGACTATGTAGACGACCATTTCTACGTGGATCACCCCAAGTTTCTCGAGAAGGACTGGCAGCTGCCGAGCAGCTGTCCGAACTCAAATCCCGTCCGCGGGGAGAACGCCGGCTTCGAGGCGGTCGCCAAGCATCGACTCCTCGACCGTCCGTTCACGCTCACCGAATTCAACTACTCGGGCCCCGGCCAGTTCCGCGGCGTCGGCGGCATGATGCTCGGCGCGCAGGCCGCGCTTCAGGAATACGACGGCATCTGGCGCTTCGCCTGGAGCCATAACGCCGAGGGCCTTCTCAAGCCGCAGTCGATCCACTACTTCGACGTAGCAAAGGATCCGCTTCAGCGTGCGACCGAGCGCGCCGTAACGATGCTATACTTGCGAGGCGACATGAAGCCGCTTAAGCGCATGCACGCGGTCGTCTTCCCCGAGAAGGCGCTCCGCAGCGACTTCAGCTGCGGCCCCCAGGCGGACATCAAGGACATGTGGTTCGGGTGGCACGCCCGCTTCGGCACACTCATCGCCGACGCGCTCCCGGCGGGAGCGACTTCGGGCGGGCTCTTCCCGGATATTTATTCGCGCACGTCTGACGACTATCGACGCTGGGCCGAAGGATCGCGTCCCGGCGACGGGCAGGTGATCATCGACCGCGAGGAGGGGTTCTTTGGCGTCGATACGCCGCGGACCACCGGTTTCTTCGCTGAGGCGGGCGAGCGCACTGTCGGGCCTCTTACTGCGAAGTTCGACGGGAAAGCGCCGGCCGCAGTCTGGGTGAGCGCACTGGACGATGCGCCGATCGCCTCGTCAAAGCGGCTTCTGCTTACGCATGTCGCGGACGTTCAGGACGAGGGAACGGTCTATGCTGACGGCACGAAGAAGGTGCTTCTCAAGTGGGGCCGTCTCCCGCACCTCATGCGCCGGAGCGCGGCGGAGGTGACGATTGTGTTTGAGGACGCGAAGACCTGCACCGTCTACGCGCTTTCGTCGGACGGCTCGCGCCGCGGCGAAGTGCCGGTCATCCAGAAGGGCGGGAAGGTCTCCTTCGTTGCGAACACAGCCCGCGATCCCGCCGAAGCGACCTGCTACTACGAAATCATAAGGATTTGGTACAATTAAGAAAAAGGGGACGAAGGATGAAGAAGATCAAGGTACTTCTTGTCGATGATCATGCGGTAGTGCGAATGGGCCTCAAGTATGCGCTTTCGCTCTTCAAGGACATTGAACTCGCCGGCGAGCTGTCGGATGGGGAACGCGCGGCGGAACTCATGAAAAGCTCGGGCGCGGATGTCGCCCTGCTTGACATCAGGATGCCGGGCAAGGACGGCCTAGCCGCCCTCGGCGAGATGCTTGCGGCAGATCCTTCCGCAAAGGTTGTAATGCTCACTACGAGCTCAATGGAGGAAGACGTATATGCCGCGCTGAACGCCGGTGCGAAGGGATACGTCCTAAAGGACCGCAATCCGGAGAACATCGTCAAGGCAGTGCGTACCGTCGCGGAGGGCGGAACCTTTATCCCCGACGACATCAAGGCGATCTACAAGGCGAGGAGCGAGGAGCCGGAGCTTACGCCCACGGAGCGCGAGGCAGTTGGACTGCTCGTCCAGGGGCTCAGCAACAAGGCCATAGCCGAAAAGGTCGGGATATCCGAAGACGGCGTGAAGGTACGCCTCAAGCATGCCTACGAGAAGCTCGGCGTAAATGACCGCGCTGGCGCGATATCCGTCGCCATCAGGCGCGGCATAGCCCGTCCCGCCGGTGTGGTGTAGTTTGCGTCCGCTCGGCGAAAAATGAAATGCGGTCTGTCAGTCCTGTGCGCGGCGCTTGCCGCTTCGGCCTTCGCGCTTCCGCGCGTGAAGATCTCGGATGTCCTCGCCATGGACGCAGACGAGATCGCCGCATGCGGGAAGTGCGAGCTTGAAGTGCAGGTGACGTTCAACATACCCTGGGTGGAGAATGCGTTTGTGGCCACCGATGTTGGCGATGTCGACGGGCATGCGCTCTATTTCGCGACGTTCACGGAACCTCAGCCCGGCAAGTTCGACATGGTCGAGCCCGGCGACATAGTGAGGGTCGTCGGCGCTCCGGATCCGATGCTGCTTGAGCCCGGAATAGACGTGGAGAGCGTGAAGTTCGTTTCGCACGCCGACCTCCCCCCGCCGCGTCCCCGGTCTGTTCTTGGAATAAAGGCGGGGCACTTCAACAACTGCCGTGTGCATGTGCGCGGCGTCGGCATGTCGGCGGCATACGGCACCGCGGTCGGGAAACCGGCGTTTCTCCTGTGGCTTTCGACTTCGGACGGAGAGGTCCGTGTGCGCGTTCGCGCAGACGACCTGTCGCCTGCGGCGTTCCGCGACGCGGATGTCGAGGTGGACGGCGTGGTCGTCCCGGTGTTCAATCCGCGCCACGAGTTCATAGGCGCGGAGATAGAGGCGCTCGACGCGAAGTCCATCTCTGTGGTGAAGTCGCCGCCGGAGGACCCGTTCTCCGTGCCCGAGTGCGACACATGGTCGCTGCTCGCATGGAGCCCGCGCGGACGCAGGCTGCACGCCTGCCGCGTCATGGGCGAGGTCACGTGCATCTACACGGAAGACGGTGCGTTTTCCGTCCAGCGCGGAAAGGCGTCCGCGAGGGTGTTCGCGGACGGCGAGCCTCCGGCGGTGGGCGACATTGTGGAGGCTGTCGGCTTCCCGGCGATACGGGACGAGTGCGGCGCGCTCGTGGGTGCGCTTTGGCGGCGCACGGATGCGGAAGTCGAGCCGGCGGAAGTGCACCGCCTCTCGCTCGCGCCGGGGTCGCTGTTCGACCTCGGCGGGTTCATGGCCGACAACGACCTGCAGTTCCGCCTCGTCGAGCTCGTGGGACGCGTCGAAGACGTGCGCCTGGAGCATGGCCCGGGCGGGCGTCTCATCATTGACGTCGACGGGCAGAACGTGGACGTGATGCTCCCGCCGTCCGTAGCGGCCGAGCTTCCCTGGGGGATTGAGGACCGTCCGATCGTGCGTGTCCGCGGCGTTCTTGACGCGCGTGTCTCGCAGGGGGACGCATTGAACAGGCTGTTCAGCTTCGAGGGGTTCCACCTCCGCACCAGGTGCGCTGACGACATCGAGCTCGTCCCCGACTGGCAGTGGGGCGCGAGGAGGGCGCTCGGCTTCGCGTGGGCCGCGCTCCTCACGGTGCTCGCCGCGTTCGGCGCTTTCGCGGCAGTCGTCGCCTTCCGCCGTCACCGTGCGCACGTCGGCGCCGAGGCGATAGCGGCCGACAGGCGGCGCATCGCCGCGGAGCTGCACGACACGATATCCCAGCACATATCCGGCGCGAAGCTGTGGGTGTACTCCGCGAAGATGGCCGCGGGCGACACGCTTGCGCCTGGCGCGGCAGATGCGCTCGTGATGGCGGAGAACGTCCTTGAGGCGACGCGGCGCGAGATACGCGATGCAATCATGGACCTCCAGAGCGACGAGTTCGTATCTCAGTCGCCGGAGTCGCTTCTGCGGCGCATCTGCCGCGACGCGTCGGTTCCGGGTAAGACGCGGGTTCGCAGCTTTCTGCGCGGTCTCCCGGTGGACCTCCCGATCCGCGTGAAGCGCGACCTCCTTGCCATCGCGTCCGAGGCGATCGGAAACGCCGTGCGGCACGGCGGGGCGGCGAACGTCATCGTCGTGAGCGAAGGCGACGGCGCGGGCGCGTTTACGCTGGATGTCCTCAACGACGGCGCGCCGTTCTCGGCGGACGCCGCGCCGGGTCCGGAGAAGGGGCACTTCGGAATCTCCAACATGCGCGAGCGCGCGGCGCGCTCCGGCATGACGCTGACGTTCGGCGAAAAGCGCGGCTACGTCGCGGTCACGCTCGAGCGCCGGGCCGGGTCCTGATCCGTCGTGCTCGTCTGCCGCAAGGCGCTCGCGCGTCGTCCCTCCCCGGCTGAGCTGCCCCTGATGAGGATTCAAGGCGGCACTACACTTTCGTGTATTGTCCCGTTGTGGGCGGTTTGGTAGAATTGCGACATAAAAGAAAATTGCAAAGGAGCCGAAAGCAATGAAAAAGCCGCAGATTGAATGTCTCGAATCGCCTTCCACGCCGCTATCTTCGCACAATCGCAGCGGTGCGATTCTTGCAGCTTTTCTCGCCGCGCTGTCCGCGCTGAACTGCAGCATGGCCCGCGCGGAGGTTTTGGTCTACCAAGGATTTCACCAGGGCGACTGGCCAGGCATAACTGACACGGCAAGTCAGCAGATTAACCACAGCAGCGCCAAAACGTCCGGCGATTACTCGACCGGTTTCGACAAAAACTCTTCCTGGCAGGTGTCTGACAATACGACGCAGATTTCCGTCAGTGGGACCAATTACGGGCTTTCGCTGCCTGACATTATGACGCAGAAGGGTTTCACGACGTGCGGCGGCGCCGCCCAGTTCAATCTGGGCATGAACAGCAGCGAACAGCGAGGGGGGTATCATGCGTTCACTGCCGACACACTCAAGGTTTCGTCTGGGACGCTCTATGTCCGCGCTCTTTTGCGTCTGACGGAGCCTGCGGCAGCGAAACTGATTTCCGTAGAAACGCCGGCCGGTAATGTCAACGGGTCGTATTTCGGTTTCGGACTTCTCGGTAAGACGTCGGCCAATCGTTATGCCCCGACGCAGACTTCCAACACGTCCTCCTGCACATTCCTGATGTGGAAGAACAAGGCCGGGGATTATATCCTCTCGCTCTGCCTCATCGATGCATCTGGCGTTCTGACGCACTATCCGCTTGTCACGGGTTTCACGATGGGCGAGACATATCTCTGCTATGCGGAAATAAGCGTTGGAGCCGGAGCGGACGGACAGGAGCGTGTCCGGGGCGGCGCGGTAGCGTCGACCGACTTCGCGGGCGCCGCTGCTTGGGCAGCGCTGGGCGGATCGTCTGACGCGGTAGAAGTTCAGCTTATCACGGATTCGTCCTATCCGAAGGCAATGGCAATCGCGGGTCCCTACGGAACGCACAATGGCGTGTTTCGCGCGGACGAGTTCGTCGTCGGCACTTCTTTGTCCGACATTCTGCCCGTCGGAGGCGTCTTCTCCGTCGCGGCAAGCGGCGTTCAGACGGTCGGGACGGATTCCTTCGAGACGGAATGGATTCTCGTTGCGGACGAAGGCGTAACGGCGGATGCCGGTCTCGTCTGGAGTACGGACGAAACGTTCGCGACCGCGACGACGAATTCGCTCGGCACGGGACTTTCTGCAGATACCCGCACGGCGACGCTCTCGGGCCTCGAACCCGACACGACGTATTGGTGGAAGATCGTTGCCGAAGGAAACGGCGCCGAAGAGGCGGAATCGGCTGTCGCTTCCTTCACGACGAAGGGCGCGCCGGTTCTGGGCACGGCAACGGCCACGGCGGACGGCGAGACGGCATCTTTCTCGGTCGCGCTCGCGACGGCCGCGATGGAAAACACGCTCGCGACATCCGTATCGGTTTTCTACGGCACGGACGGCGAAACATGGACGGAACTTCCGCTCGGGTCGGCTTCCGAAGCGCAGACCTTCTCCGGTACGGTGCAAAGCCTCGGCTATGGTGTGACCTGCCAGTGGTATGCCCAGGCAACGGCGACCTTGGCGGGCGGGCGCGTCCTTTCCGCGCAGACGGATGTCGCGTCGTTCACGACGCTCTACAACGGCGATATGTATGTCGACGCTGCGGCGCAGAGCGCGACGGCGCCATATTCGACGCCAGCGACCGCCACGCCGAGCATAGCCACGGCGCTCGCCCTCGCGACGGACGGTGCGACGATTCACGTCGCGCCGGGGCTGTACAAGATTTCAACTCCGCTGAACGTGACATCTGCCGTGCGGATTCTCGGCGACGATATGGCACCTTCGCGTGTCGTCGTGTCGAACACGGCGGGCGTGGCGTGGGGGAACACAAATCACCGATGCGTCACGCTCAACCATCAGGATGCCGTCGTGTCGGGCATCACGTTCGAGAACGGCAAGGATTACGGCGACGGCGGAAACGTGCGCATCGACGCGAACGGCGGAATGGTGACGAACTGCGTCATCCGCAACGGCTTCACGCGCGAAGACAATACCTCGGCTGGCGCGAACGTCGCGATTGTCGGACCCGGCAAGGTGACGCACTGCAAGATCTTCGGCGGCTGGGAGAACAACTGCAACGGATGCACAAAGACGTCATCCGTATACCTGGACGCCTCCGACGCGCGCATCGAGAACTGCCTGATTGATGGGTTCCTTGGATCCGATGTCCCATCCCAGCCCACCAAGAACTCCTGCGGAATCTACATCGCGAACGGCGTCGCCGCAAACTGCACGGTTATGAACTGCACGTCGCCTTACACCGAGGCAGCCGGCGTCGCGGGCATCCTGATTTCGTCCGACAGCGGCCGGGCCGTCAACTGCGTTTCGGTCGCGAACGTGGACAGCAACGGAACCGTGCGCGCGTTCCTGGCGTCGCAAGTTTCGCGTGCGGTGAACTGCGCGTTCGACGCGATCGAAGGAGAAGCGGCCATACCCGACGGCATGGTGAACCCCGTCGTCGGAACGGCGGCGTCGTTCTTCAAGGACTACGCGAACGGCGACTACACGCCGGCCGGGCCGCTTGTGAACAAGGGCGCGAACTACGAAGGCATGGCGTCCGTCGACCTTGCGGGCAACCCGCGCAAAATCGGCAGCAAGATCGACATCGGCTGTTACGAGGCGAGCTCTTCCGCACTCATGATAGTCGTGCGCTGATGCCCCTGGAGCGGCGCTACACTTCTGTGTATTGTTGCTTCGCTGCGCTTTTGGTAAAATCGCGCCTGTCAATTGCCTAACAGGGGTGGATAACTCTCTGCGAACTCTGCGTCTCTGCGCCTCTGCGTTGAAAAAAGAATTAAACAATCTACACGATCTACATGTTCTACACGGCTTAAAACAAACAAAGGAAAAAGCAATGAAGAAACTGGTTTCCGCATTGATTGTCGCAGGCACGGCGCTTGCACTTCATGCTGCAGTTCACGAAGACGACTGGCTCAAGGTCGAGACGCCGGACAAGGTTGTTCCCGATTCCGGCTTTCAGGTGAAGGTCACGCTCAAGAAGGACCTCGGACCCAGCGAGAACGTGACCGTCGCGATGCACACGTTCAAGACCGACGGCGGCTGGATGGGCACCGGCGAGTGGCGTCCGCCGCAGACGATGAAGAAGGGCGAGACGAAGGTGTTCTCCTTCACCGCGAAGGGGAGCGACAAGGTCGGACACTTCGGCCCGCTCGCGTTCATCGCCCCCAACGGCGACTGGGGCAAGGCGACGCACAAGATCTTCTGCGGCAAGATAACCTGGGCGATGTCCGGCGCGGAGGCCGCGAAGCGGAAGGCTGAGGCGGAGGCGAAGGCCGCGCGCGCGAAACCGCCCGCCGGAATCACCTACAAGAAGAGCTGGATCGTCCCGCGCGGATGCTTCAAGCCCGGCACCGACGAGCCGGTGAAGGAGATCCGCGAGGGCGAGCCGTTCGATGTCGTGGCCGACTACTACCTCGACCCTTCCGAATACTGGAACAACAAATGCCACGTCGTCGTCTTCGGTTGCGGCCCGTGGATCGACAACCCCGACGGCGTCCATGAAAAGAGCAGCCACCATGTCAACTATCCGGGGGCGGGCTGGGGTTTCCGCGAGGTGAAGCCCGGCAAGGGCACGGTCCGCGTCACGCAGAAGATCAAGAAGTTCTTCCGCTACAACTCGCTCTTCTTCCACGTCCGCTTCCGCGGCGGCGACGACAAGGACTTCCCGTGGACGAAGACGTGCGGGGCTCCGAAGATGGTCCGCCCGATCAACGGGCTCGACATCGTCGCGCCTACGGCCGGCGGCCTTTTCGTCGCAGGCCGCGAGAAGCCTGTCGTCGACCTCATCGCCGGCTCGGACGCGAAGGCCGGCTCTCCCGTCACCATCAAGATCCTCGCCCTCGACGCTGTCGGCAAGCTCGAGGAAGTCGGCTCTGTCTCGGCTACGATGCCTGATCCCGGCAAGACGGCCAAGGTCGATCTCTCGAGCGCCATCGGCAAGCGGCTCGGCTGCTTCCTCGCGGAAGGGCGCTCGGGCGACAAGTCGGTCGACGCGTTCTTCGGCGTCATTCCCGATGTCGACAAGGCGCTTGGCGGAAGGCGCGCGCCCTTCGGCGCGACGGACCTCCATACCGACCTCGAATGCGAGACGGCCGCGAAGCTCGGCTTCTCCGTGAACCGCATGTTCATCGGCTGGGGCTCGCTCGTCCCGAGGCGTGGCGAATACAGGTTCGACGGACTCTCCGCGCAGATGGACCGTCAGGAGAAGCACGGCATCAAGCCGTGGCTTATGCTCATCGGCGCACCCGAGTGGGTGCTCCCGCCGAACGTCCACTCGCCCGGCTTCGAGCCGTATCCGTTCGACGAGGCCGGCTGGCGCGAGTCTATCCGCGCGATCTCTCAGCGGTTCGGAAAGCGCGTCTTCGGCATCGAATGGCTCAACGAGATCACCCCCGGAAACAAGAGCTCGAACCCTGCCGCCGACTACAGCCGCTTCTGCGAGATCGGCACAGAGGAGCTCAGGAAGGTGAACCCGAAGGCGCACTCGATGCTTGCGGGCGGACTCTGGCCGCGCAACTTCCGTCTCGATGTCCTCGGCGCGGGAATCGGCAAGCACGTCGACATCCTCCCGATTCACTACGGCGAGTACGAAAGCGCCGCGGAGGCGATTGCCGACGCCGCTGCAGGCGGCATCAAGACCGTCTGGAACGACGAGTCCGCCGCGGGCATGTCGGTGTGGGGAATGGACGGGCGCGAGGCGCTCGAGAGAAGCGTCCTCCAGTCGCGCAACGTGCTGCGCGTATGGCCGGCGCAGCTCGTCGCCGGCGTGAAGGGCATAATCTACTTCGGCGGCGAGGCGAACCCCGCCGGAAACTGGAAGTACCTCCTCGACGACTATACGCCGCGCCCAGTAGCCGCCACGCTCGCCGTCATGTCCGCGAAGCTCGGCAACGCCCGCCCAGTCGGCGCCTACTATGCCGAACCAGGCGCGCGCGTCATCGTGTTCGAGCGGAAGGACGGCACGGCGCTTGCCGTAGTCGGCTCCGCGAACGGCGACGAGAAGTCCGCGCCTGTCGAGGTGAATATCCCCGCGACTCCCGGCTCCACCATCGTCAGTACCGACCACCAGGGCAACGAGAGAACCATCGCCGCCAAGGGCGACACTATTTCCATAAAGGCCGGCGCGATGCCGTTGATCTACGAGGGGCTGCCGCTTACGCCTCTCGCCGTCCGCTGCACGCTCACGCTCGAGGGGCAGGGCCCGCTCACGCCGAAGCCCTCAGTGAGCTTCGTGAAAGGCGCCGCGCCACAGGTGCGCGTCTCGGTGCGCAATCCGCTGCGCACGCCCGTCGAGGGAGTAGTTGGTGTCGCGGTCGTTCCCGGCGGGAAGTCGGGCAAGGCGTTCAGCCTTGCGCCCGGCGAGAGCGCACACTTCATCCTCGACCTTCCGTCCGAGACGTTCCCCTCCGGCTCCGCGAAAGGCGTGGCGCGCGTCGCCTGGAAGCTCGGAGGCGGCAAGGAGAACGTCATGGCGCAGACCGACTTCGCTGTTGATGTCATCGATCCCGCGACGCTTGGCAACCTCCTCTTGAACGGCGGATTCGAGGCGAAAGGCGGGTCGAAGGAGTCGTGGAACGGCGGCGGCAGGATCGTGAAGCTGGACGGCTCCCGTCCGGGCGAGGACGGAAACGCTCTTTCGCTTGACCACGGCAAGGGCTGGATTCAGCTATTCCAGCGCGCCGACAATCCGTCGCCGGGCCGCAAGCTCCTCTATACCGCGTGGATGCGCACGGACAACATGAACGCGGGCTCGAACGCGTCGCTCGTCAACAGCAACGGCTCCTCGCGCAACCTCTACATGCCGGACGTCTTCACCGCGCCGAAGGATACGCACGGTGCGTGGCAGTTCATGGTCAAGGTGCTCAACTCGAAGCCGGACGACGTCAAGGTGCAGGTGCAACCCGTCGCGAGCGGCGAAAATGGCGGTGCGCTCTACGACAACATCCGCCTCACGCTTCACGACGGCACCGACTGGGCGACGGAGGCGCATCGCGCCGCGAAGGCGCGGAAGATCGACGGCGACCTCTCCGACTGGGATTTCGTCGATCCGATTCCGCTTCTCTGTGCGAACCAGATCGCGTCCGAAGGCGGCTACAAGTGGACGCCCAACAACCTCTCCGGCATCGCGCAGCTCGCGTGGGACGATGAAGCGCTCTACATGGCGGTGCGCGTGCGCGACGACGTCCACAGTGCGCAGACGGGGGAGAACACGCTTAGGGGCGACGCACTGCAGATAGGGCTACATCCCGCAAACCGCCTCGCCGGAACGGACAGCGCCGCGATCGAGTGGTGGGTCTCCGCGGCGAATCCGGGCAGCGGCTCGGGGAAGCACACGGTCTACCGCCCCGCCGCGCATGCCGCGGGCCTCGCGAGCGGACAGCTCGCGAAGGACTCGTCCGTATACGAGATTGCCGTCGTGCGCAAGGGCAACGACACCTGCTACGAGTTCCGCATCCCGTGGCGCGACGCGGGCGGAATCCGTCCGCAGCCCGGTACGCGTCTCGGGCTTTCGCTCAGGCTTACCGACACCGATTCCGGCGCGGCGCGCGGCGCGGCGGCATGGGGCCGCGGCCTTGAATCGTGGACGCCTTCCGCGTTTGGCTCGCTCGTCCTTCTGCCGTAAAAACGGCAAATCGCCCTTGACGGCAGGCGCGTGGTTTTGGTAAACTACGCGCCTGTTGTCGTCCAAGACACATGGCGAGGTAGCTCAGTCGGTAGAGCAAAGGACTCATAAGCCTTGGGTCGAGGGTTCGAACCCCTCCTTCGCCACCATTCCCCTAAAAATACCCCCTTGCGCCTGTCGGCGCGTTTTTGATATACTATGCGAGTTTTCGCTCCAGACGGGAGGCCACTTTAGCTCAGTAGGTAGAGCACATCCTTGGTAAGGATGAGGTCGGCGGTTCGATTCCGCTAGGTGGCTCCATTATGGGGCGAGGGCAAAAGAAGAACAACTACTCACAGGAGTTAAAAAATGGCTAAGGAAACATTCGATCGCGGCGGAAAGCCGCACGTGAACGTCGGCACCATCGGCCACGTCGACCACGGCAAAACCACGCTTACGGCCGCTATTACGCATGTCCAGGCTCTCAAGGGCCTCTGCGAGGAGATCAAGTACGACCAGGTCGCCAAGGCGTCCGAGTCCGCTGGCCGCCGCGACGCGACCAAGATTCTCACG